>CAMBJF010000167.1 GCA_945867875.1 uncultured Ruminococcus sp.
CATATGTCTTAACCGAAAAAGGATTACGACATTTTATAAAAAAATTTGATGAATGAAATAATAACGGCACTATGTTTTTTAACCTACATACTACTTCTTTTTACATAAGTTTATTCTTGCTGCTTCCAGCAATGGCTCGGTTGGGTTTGTAGTATGGATTGATAGAGACTGCTGGCATTATCAGTGGTCTCTATTTTTATTTTCCTATTGCATATTGCAAAGCCATGTGATATAATAAATCTTGTCCAGATAACCCAAACACAATTATGTGCTTTTGTGGTTTCATAAGCATCGAGCGACACCTCGGTGCTTTTTCTTTATCAGCATTTTGCAATTAAAATTCAAATCTTTCGCCTGTCGAATTTAAAAGTTCGGCAGGCTTTTTTTATTTTCTCAAAAAAATTTTTAAAAAAGTCGGTACTTTTGAAAATTCGGGTGTATACTGTACTTGTGATTCATTGGTTCCATCTCCTTAACCGATGTCGACAGTACGCATATGCGCACTGCCGATATCGGAAAACCATACAAGAGAGGCGTATGTGTAATGGAAAGCAGAGTACCACGTCCTTGCCGTCACGGCGGCTGCAGAGTATTGACAACAGAAGGCTAAGGTGACTGCATCGGAAATATCAGAAACGGAAGAAATATCTTCCTCAATGACACTGCCCGAAGGTATTGACCCCGATGTCCTTATTTCAAGCATAGCAGCGGAAGAAGTTGCGGAGGTAGTGGGTGAGGTCAGTGTTTCGGAGGAATTTGTGACAGAAACAGCGGTCGTGCAGGAGCCGCTTGTAACAGAAGCCGCAGTCGAAACAGAATCCGTTGTATCTGAAACGGCAGAATCTGTTGTTACAGAAAATGTAACAGAAGCGGCGGAGGTTACGGATATTGTTTCGGAAGAGACCGAAATGACGGAGGTCGTTGCAGTCCCCGAAACCCCAAACGGGGTAATGGGATTTGTGCAGAACAATCCTGCTGTTGTGGGCGTTCCTGCTGCCATAATGGCAATCTGAAAACGCAGTCCATGCTGCTGATTCTCGACTATATATGGAACAGACTTTCCGAGAACAGAGATAAGGGCAGAAAGACCTACATCTATTTCGATGAAGCGCATCTGCTGTTCCAGGACGAGTATTCCCTTGATTATCTCCGTATGTTGTGGAAACGTGCAAGAAAGTACGGCGGCGTGCTTACGGGAATTACGCAGAACGTTGAAGATCTGCTGAAAGATGATAAGTCCCGTTCAATGCTCAGTAACTCAGAATTTCTTGTTCTTCTCAAGCAGAATCCCACCGATGCGGCAAAGCTGCAGGACATTCTTCATTTCACAGATTCTGAAATTCAGTATGTAAATGATACTCCCGCAGGACATGGTATTTTGGTGCTGGGCGGCAAGACAAAGATACCGTTCTATGACGAGTTCCCCAAGGACACCAAGCTTTACAGCATGATGACCACCAATTTCAGCGAAACAGCGAAAATGCTTCAGGAGGAAATGGCACAAAAGGAATCCGAAGCATCATAAGGAAAGAGAGGGAGATGTTTTATGCCAACAGTTGACAGAAAAAATACCGATACTGACGAAAAGCACTCCCTTTCCTCTTTTGATAAGAGAAAGGTGCAGAGCGTGACCTTTGGAGCAAAGCAGCTTGAAAGGAAAAAGTACAGAGTGGTGAAACACGAAACGCTTTCCCCGAGAGCTGCGCTCAAAGAAAATGTTAGTTGTCCGGTGGATAACGAAGTTCGTGCTCCACTGGAGCACGATGAAAAAGTGGATACGAATATAACTTTTAAGAATAATTCTGCAAAGTCTGATTCCCACAATCATACACATCATAGAAGTGCGGAAAACAACGCTGATACAAGCACTTCGGGTATTTCTCCCGAAGTCGCACAGCGTATGCAGAGGGCGGCATATATTCAGCAGATGAATAATGAGAAAATTTCTCAGAATATTGCATCTGCAAATACAGTTCCCGATGATAAAAATGTTTCAACACCGATACTATGATCTGATCGCAGCAGTACCAAATGTTAATCAGAAAAATGCCTTGATAGATGCAATGAACAATGCAATTTCAGCGGCAATTTCAAATGCAATGCCGGCGGCACTTGCTGAGTACAATGCACTTATGGCAAGCCTTGATGATACGCTTACGGCAGAAACTCACAGGCAGCATTATGAAACCGAACAGCAGAGTGTGCCTAACAATAATGCCGATTCCGCAGAGTTTACGGGAATGCCTGTTGTTGGTACAAATCATTTCGGAAATGTTGAGATAAACAGTGAATTGTCGGCAGAGGAGCTTCTTGCGTATATCGCAATTTACAAATCCATGAGCATAATCAACCCCGATGACAGTAACCCCGATGCGGAGCAGATCCTGAACATTACCCCGCAGGATATTATGGATTTCTTTGAAGAAACGGAATTCATAACAATAACCACCGATGTCACACATGGTAATTTCTGCTCAGGTATGAACTGCAAGCGCAGGCTTGTTGATGAAGCATGGGAGTATTACTGTGACGGGGATCATGATAATCTGACCGGTGAGATAGGAGCGTGCAAAACAGCCGATGAGCTTCGGGAAAAGGTTATGGAGCTTACCGATGCGGAAAGTAATGGTGTCGATGAGGACAGCTTTAATAAACTCATTGAAGAATATATGAAGCTCATAGAAAAGGAGCTTGACATTACCGAAGCGGATTACCGAAAGTTCGGTGCGGCAGATAACACAAAGGCACAGGAGTATTATCAGAAACTTATTGATGAAGGGGCAATTCCAAATAACTTTTGGAATGTCGAAACACCCATAGGGGAGGAGGACAGCGATGAATAACCCATTCAAGGCAGCGAAAAATTTCATCAATCGTTACAAAAAGGAAGAATGGTTCCGGGCAGTTGTAATAATAATCATTGTGACTGTTCTTACTGTGTTCGGAGTAGGTTATAAGAGGTATCTGGCGGAAAAAGAAAAACCGCCCGAACAGTCAGAAACTGAACAGGCGGAGGAATCACTTATAGAAAATATCTGGAATGACAGCAAGCTGCATCTTGCGGTGTTTGTATCGCTGTCCGCAGCTCTCCTTGCTGTTGAGCACAATAAAAACAGGCTAAAACAAACGGGAGGCAAGGAAGAAGAATGAAGCGTTTCAAAGAATGGTGGAAGGAAAACTGGGAGGTAAGGTCATTCAGATATGGCGTTACCATAGTTGTCCTCATAATTGCTGCCGTTGCAGTAAGCATTTATGCGGATATTCGGGACAGCAGGGAGCAGCTTGCTAATAAATCGGCTGAATATTGTTCAGCCAATTCAAAATAGAATTATTCGGATTGCAGCAGCTTTTTCAGTTCTTCCTTGCTTGGTAAAACAGTTTCATATTTACTTGCAAAAATCTGAGTGTTGTTTTCGGGAAGAGTCATTTCTACAAGTGACTGTTTTTTATCCTTACAAAGTACAATTCCGATTGTGCTGTTTTCGTCCGGCAGCTTTACAGTTCTGTCGTAATAATTGACATACATTTGCATTTGTCCCAGATCCTGATGCTTAAGTTCACCAATTTTTAAATCAAACAAAACAAAACATCTCAAATATCTGTTATAGAACACAAGGTCAATGAAATAGTGATCCTCATCGAGGGTTATTCTCTGCTGTCTGCCAACAAAGGTAAAACCTTTACCTAATTCAAGCAGAAATTTCTGAAGATTATCTATGATTCTTGACTCAAGTTCTTTTTCGGAATACACAGGAAGCTCGGGTAATCCAAGAAATTCAAGAACATAGGGGTCTTTGACGAGATCATTGGATTTTTCAATTACATGACCTTCAAGAGCAAGCTGGCTGACTTTTTCTTTATCGGTACTCAATGCAAGGCGTTCATATAGTGAGGAATCGAACTGTCGTTTAAGCTCGGAAAGACTCCATTTGTTTCTTACAGCCTCTATTTCATAAAAATGGCGCTCATCAACATTTGTTATTCTCATTAGCTTCAAATAATGTGACCAGCTTAAATAAAATTTTCGACCTGTTTCCGTGCTTGGCAGATTTTCAAATTGGGGAAACACTGTTTCCCCAATCTTATCGTTTGAATAAACAGTATAAAATCTTCTCATTAATTTCAAATTGTCGGCTGAATATCCTTTGCCAAAATTCGGAGTAAGGTAATCTGCAAGATCGTGGAGCAAGTGCTTCCCATATTCTGCTCTACCATTACCGTTTTGTTCTTCAACTATGATTCTGCGACCAATTTCGTAGTAGGTGTAAACCATAGAAATATTTACTGCTTTTTTTACATTATTTTTTGCCTGTATAAGCAAATCAAGTATTTCCTCATTAAAAGACATAATTTGCCTCCAATTCTATGTGGATAAATTTTTTGAACAGCTTTGATAAATATATTTTATCATAAAAAACTATAAAAATCAACAGAAAGGACTGATTTAATGCAGCTTATCATAAGCGAAAAGCCCTCCACAGCCAAAATCATAGCGGCAGTGGTAGGAGCATCAGATAAAGAATATGACGGAAAGGAGTTCTGCTACAAGGGAAACGGCTATTACGTTGTCAATGCCCGAGGACATCTGTATAGTCTTGGAATGCCCGAAGATTACGGGTACAGCAAGGTTTACAGACTGGACGAGCTGCCCATGTTCCCCACATTTGAGCTTTTCCCCGAATGTGACAGTACAAACGGACTCCGCAGAATTATTGCAAAGCTCATCAATCTATCCGAGGTGGAATCTATAATCTGTGCCACAGACGCAGGACGTGAGGGAGAGCTTGTATTTCGCCATATTTACAATGCAAATAAATGCACAAAGCCTGTTTACAGAATGTGGTGCAATTCCATGACCGATGAAGCAATAAAAAAGTGTCTTGAAAACCTTCCTCCCGACAGTGAATTTGATGGTGAGTACAAAGCCGCACTTGCAAGAGAGCAGTCGGACTGGCTTATTGGAATGAATTTATCCCGTCTTTATGGTGTAATGGATAACTATCCCCATAGAGTAGGCAGAGTGAAAACGCCTGTGCTTTCCATTATCGTTCAAAGGGATAAGGAAATCGACAACTTTTCAAAAACGACCTCATACCGTCTTGAAATGGATAACGGTGCCTTATCCGAACAGGTGTATGCCACAAAGGAAGAAGCGGAAAGGATGCTTGCGGAAAGCAAGGGGACAGATGCCAATGTGCAGTCAGCTATAACCGAAAACAAAAGCAAAAACAGACCGCTTTTGCACAGCTTGACCACCTTGCAGCAGGAAGCGAACAGGGTGTACGGATATACAGCAAAGGAAGTTCTTGAAGCGGCGCAGAGCCTTTATGAAAAGAAATTTACCACATATCCGAGAACAGACTGCAACTACATTTCCGAGGATATGCGTGGAAAGGTCATTGCCTGGACCATAGTCAATAAAGTGGACAAGTAAAAGAAGCAAAATTCACAAAAA
>CAMBJF010000168.1 GCA_945867875.1 uncultured Ruminococcus sp.
TATAAGAGACAGCTGTTTAGCATTATTAACGGCATATTACTTGACATTAAGCTCATTTTATAGTAAAATAAATTATATATTGGCTGTAAAAGTCTCCGCAAAAGAGATATTTCACTGCGGAGAGAAAAATGAGAAATACATTATGATCAATGACTATACAGACGATATCTGCCGAAAAAACGATGATGATATGTGAAATGTGCATAATGCAGCGGCTTAAATGATTTTGTTGATTGTGAGTTTGTACAAATCAAAAAATCTTCTGCAACAGTTTGCACCGTCATCGCCACTATATATATGACAGGGCTCAGAAAGAGCGTAACATATATATAACTCGGTACGATGTCATATCAATCTGCCTTGCTGCAAAGGCGGGTGCGAGGTGATTCACTACTATGAGCTTGGATTTTACCGCCTCTGTAAGACGTGCACAGGCGGGAGACCCGAAAGCGTTTGCCGAACTTTATTCCCTTGTTTACAAGGACTTGTACCGCATCGCTCTTCTGAACCTGAACAATCAACACGACGCTTCCGACGTGGTTAGCGACACGGTGCTGGAAGCCTATTCCTCCATAACAAAGCTGAGGGACGAAAAAGCCTTTAAAGCCTGGATAACGAAGATCCTTACGGTAAAGATAAAAAACAAGCGCAGGGAGTATTCACAGATAAATAATTTCAGGGAAGAGCTTGATGACCTCGACGAGAAAAATATATCCGATACTGCCGCAGAAATAAATATTGACAGTATGAATGTTATGGAAGGATTCAAGCAGCTCAGTGCTGAGGAGCGTATGGTGTTGTCATTAAGCGTGGTTTCAGGCTACAAAAGCGAAGAGATCGCCGGAATGTTCGGTACAAATGCAAGCACCGTCCGTTCAAAGGTGGCACGAGCTAAATCAAAGCTGAAACAGCTTATAACTTAGAAATTATCTTTCAAAGAAAGGAGGTCGGAAGTATGAGCTTTGACAGCGAGCTTAAAAAGGCTCTCGACAATATCGAGGTCCCCGAAGAGCTTATGCCTTATAACATTGAGGCAATGCTCAGAAAGGCAGGAAAGCAGGAGATAAATACAGCGCCTGCCGAGGAAAGCTCCGTTAAGATAACCGCAAAGAGCGCAAAGCGTACCGTTATTATGAGAACGCTGGCTGCCGCTGCGGCGTGCGTGGCTCTGGCTGCGGGCTTTACTGCATTCCGTGAGGAAAATGCAAAGCCTGTTGAGATAGAGAGCCAGAAGGAATACGAAGCTGTGCAGGTACAGTCCTATGACGAGCTGTACAACATCTATACAGGCATTTACCTTAACGGTTCGGACGAAGCTGCAAAGGGTGCCGAAAACGGCGACGGCGTTGAGATAATCACCGATGAGGATACTGCAAACTCCGAAACGGTTACATCTGAGACCACCGAGACTACCCCTGCTATCACAGAAGCCGCCCCTGCAACAGAAACAGAAAAAGCGCAGGAGACCATAGAAGCTGTGAGATCGGATTTTTCCGATGCTGATATCGTCAAGAGCAATGATAAATGTATCTACTACATCTGCGGCGGGACTCTTTATGCAGTCTCCAAGCAGGATATGGCCGTTGTCGCCGAGATAACCGAGGAAGACCCGCCTTTTGAAATGTATATAAGCGGAAATTCCTTGGTGCTTGTGGGTGAGCATACAGCTTCCGATCCCAAGGACAACTCGGAGCATACAAGCGTTTGCGTGGATATATTTGATATATCCGACGGTGCTCCCGTCCGTCTGAAATCATATAAACAGAGCGGCGTTTATACATCTGCCCGCATTGATGATTCGGGTATCCTTTACCTTGTAACAGGCTATTCCGATTACCGTGCAGCGCCTCTTGATGAGACTGCCGATCTGGAAAGCTATGTTCCCTCCTATTACATAGAGGGGGAGAAAAAGTATGTTGCCGCTGAGGACATCATCGTTCCTCCCGGGGCAAACAATACCGATTATACCGTTATTTCCGCTGTAAAGTGCAGCGCTCCCGTAAATGTTACGGTGAAGGCGGTTCTGGGCAGCAGTGCTGATGCATATTGCTCGGATAATTCCCTTTACGTTGCGTCCTCGGGAACAAAGGACGGTGCTGTTTATACCTCCGTCACCTCCTTTGATATTTCCGAAAACGGGCTTGTCTACAAGGCAAGCGGCTCTGTTGACGGCGAGCTTGTGAGCCGCTACAGTATGACAGAGACTGACGGAAAGTTCAGGATAGCCTGCCGTGCATACAACGAAAACGGTATGATGACCACGAATATCTACACTCTGGACAGTTCTCTCGGAATTATTTCCGAGTCTGAGGGACTTCTCCCCGGAGTTATTGCAGGGGCTGTCAAGTTTGACGGCAGCTATGCAAGCATATTTGAAAACGGCGAAACAGAGCCGTCTTTGGTAGTTGACCTTGACAAAACCGCCGATTCGGCTGACAAAGCCACAGGATTTATGGCTGCGTATGTGAACAGCTTCGGCGATGACCTTATGGTTGGCATAACATCGGATGATGACAGCCTGAAGCTTGAGCTTTACGGCTCAGCTGACGGCGTTAAGCTCAATGAAATAAGCTTCGCTCAGATGCAGGGCGTCACATCTCCCGCACTTACCGACAAAAAGGCAATGCTCATTGATACCGAAAACGGCATCATCGGTATTCCCGTATCGGCAGCAACGGAATTCGGCGTTAAAAATCAGTATTACGTCTTTGGCTGCACTCGGGACGGATTTACCGAAAAGGGCGTTTTCGAGTACAACGATCTCGACAATAGCTACCGCTTTGACAGGGCTGTTGTTACCGACGGAGTGCTTTACATCATCGGCAGCGGAAGAATGGTTTCCGTTTCACTTGCCGATATGACCGTTATCGACGTTTTTGATTTCTAAAAGAAACAGTTAAGGGGTCGCCGCAGAAATGCGGCGGCTCTTTTTGTGTATAATGTTCATATTATCAGATAATATCTATATTATCACAGACAGCAGGATAAGTATTATTCCCCCCACAGGCACAGATGACAGGAAACTGAGCTTTGATGCGAGATATCTGCCGAGAAATGTCCCTGCGGCAATGGCGGCTGTTCCGAAAAGCAGGGAGCAGAGGAATATCATTGCGGGTGAGATGCCTGCAATGCCTGCGCTGATGCCCATAAAAACCGAATCCGCCGACAAAGCTATGCCCATGACCACAGCTTCCGCCACGGAAATGCTTTTTGAGTTGTCAGAATCGGATATCGATGGGTCATTCATAACTTCTGTGTAATGAAACGTACATCTTTTCAGGACAGACCTTTTCGGCAGCTTTTTTTTGATGCGTTCACCGAAAATTGAGTACAAACCAATTGTAAACAAAATTAGCTTCGGAATGTATATGCACTGCTCCAGCGGCAGTATTTTGTCAACTGCTTCCGATAAAAATGCCGACAGCCACAGCACGGCTGCTCCCGAAAATGCCGCAGCAAGGGCAGATACGGCAGGAAATTTTATCCTGCCCGCACTAATCCCCACAGCTGCCGCAAAGATATCCGCTGAGGTTGCGGCTCCGATGAGTAACAGTTCCATTGCGCTCTCCTCACTGAAATCAGGTCACACTTTCAGTCACACCATAGCGACCGTATCTCCTTTATCATATGAATTGAATAATAATGAGGTTACTTTTTTAGGCAGATTTACAAAATTTAACAGCCGATTATTCAACATTTTCAAATGTAATTCATAAAGAAAACATTATAAATTCTTGACATTCGCTGTCAAATGTGGTAATATTTTAATATGGCATACTGATTATTATCAAATGTAAATAAATTGTAAATGCATCTGTGAGGAAGGATGAAAATTATGGCATTAAAGGATAAAGTCCTTGAAATTCTTGAAGAGAACAGGGGCAGAAGCGTTTCAGGAAATAAAATAGCCGCATCTCTCGGAATGACCCGCAGTGCTGTCTGGAAGGCTGTCAAGCAGCTCAGAGAAGAAGGCTACACTATTTCCGCTGTGACAAACAGAGGATATTGCCTTACTTCCGATAACGATATTCTGAACGAACCCTCCATTATCTCTTTCCTGGAGACTGATGCCCTCGGAAGAAAGATGGACATATTCAAATCCATAGATTCCACAAACAGCTTTGCAAAAAGTCTTGCACAGCTTGGCGCAGTTCACGGTCACTGCGTTATTGCCGAGCAGCAGACTGACGGCAGAGGCAGGCAGGGCAAGAAGTTCCATTCCCCCAACAATCAGGGCGTGTATGTAAGCGTTATCATTCGTCCCAAGCTTTCTGTTGAATATGCTCTCACGATCACCTCCTGCGCTGCTGTGGCAGTGGCTGAGGCTATCGAAAAGGTGAGCGGTCTTGAATGCGGCATCAAGTGGGTGAACGATATCTACGCCAACGGCAAGAAGCTTTGCGGTATTCTTACCGAAGCTGCTATCGACGTTGAGCAGGGCGGCCTTGAATACGCCGTTATAGGCATCGGAATCAACGTTTCCAACACACTTTTCCCCAAGGAAATTGAAAATATCGCCACAAGTATCCGTGCTGAAACAGGCTCGGGCGTTAACCGCAGCCAGCTTATCGCAGAAGTGCTCAACTGCCTTGAAAGACGTCTGAACACCATCACATCTCAGGATTTCATCGAGGAATACCGCAGACGTTCTATCCTTATCGGCAAGACTATCGTGGTAACTCAGGGCGATACTTCCAGAACAGTTCTCTGCACAGGAATTGACAGCTTGGGCAAGCTCCTTGTGAAGAACGAAAAGGGCGAGCAAGAGGCTCTTACAGGCGGCACAGTCCGTTTCCCCGACGAGGAAGTATAATTTTTTGTTATAAAAACGATCACCTCCGCATAAAATTATCTGTACAGATGATTTTATGCGGAGGTTTTTTATGGGTAATATTATCGTTGCCGACAGCTCGCCATATCCCGAGGTGCGGGTGTCGGGGGAAAATAAGCAGTTCGGAGAGCTGCTCTGCACGGCTGTGGGCGGAAACAGCGGCGAATTCGGCACAATTTCGGAGTATGTATATCAGGGCGTTGTTTTCAAGGAAAGCTACCCCGAGATATCGGAAATATTTCTACGTCTCGCAAAGGTGGAGATGCATCATCTGCTGATGATAGAGGAGTTGGTGCACAAGCTTGGGGCTGACCCTGTTTACGGCTGGTATTCTGGGGGCGAACCTGTTTACTGGAGCGGCTCATCGGTAAACTATACAAAAGAGCTGCAAAGCGCACTTATCTATGACCTGAACGGTGAGCAGAAAGCCTATTCCACGTACATATCCCTTGCACGACGGTCGGGCGACAGGTTTGTTTTCGCAGTGCTCACGAGAATTGCCCTTGACGAGATGATACACGCAAGCCTGCTTCGGTCGCTTATTGCAGACAAAAACAGCATCAGAAAGCAATAAAAAAACGGTCAGCCATTTGGCTGACCGTCT
>CAMBJF010000169.1 GCA_945867875.1 uncultured Ruminococcus sp.
GATAGCGTAGCGTCTCGTGGGCTCGGAGATGTGTATAAGAGACAGGCGTAAAATGATTTTTTATGTTAAAATAGATAAGATAGGAGAAAATTGCTGTTTTGGTGAAATTTTGCCCGAACGCAGTATTCTCGACACCAACATATAATAAAGGGGAGTATCTTACTTATGCCAGTTTACCGAATTTATGTTGAAAAGAAACCTGAATTTGCCTCTTCGGCAAAGACCCTTCTTTCAGATGTGAAAACAGCCCTCAGACTGGATTCACTCCGCTCGCTGCGTGTCATCAACCGCTACGACGCAGAGAATATCTCGGAAGAGAATTTCAACTACGCAGCAGGAAACGTTTTTTCCGAGCCTGCCGTTGATGTGACCTACAGAACTCTTCCCGAGCTTGCTCCCGATGAAAGAGTTTTTGCGGTGGAGTATCTCCCCGGTCAGTTCGATCAGAGAGCCGATTCCTGCGAGCAGTGTATCCAGATCCTTACTCAGGGCGAGCGCTGCAAGGTCCGCAATGCACGTGTTTACATCACTCAGGGCACAATTTCCGATGATGAATTTGAGGCACTCAAAAAGTATATCATCAACCCTGTTGAAAGCCGTGAAGCATCTCTCGATGAGGTGGACACTCTTGCTGTAAAGTATGATATCCCAGAGACTGTCGAAACTCTCACAGGCTTTATAGCTATGGACGATCTCGGTCTTGCCGATTTTGTTACAAAGTACAGACTTGCTATGGATTTCGATGACCTCAAGTTCTGCCAGAGCTATTTCCGTGACACCGAAAAGCGTGACCCCACTATCACTGAAATTCGTATGATAGATACATACTGGTCCGACCACTGCCGTCATACCACATTCTCAACTATCATCGACAATGCAAATATCGATGCTGATTACATCAGAAAGACATACAATGAATATATCGACGCAAGAAAAGAGCTTGGCAGAGAAAACAAGCCCATTACATTAATGGACATTGCCACAATTGCGGCTAAGAAGCTCAAAAAGGACGGTATTCTTAAGGATCTCGACGAGTCTGAGGAGATAAATGCCTGCTCCGTAAAGATAAAGGTCGATGTTGACGGCGAGCTTCAGGACTGGCTCCTTATGTTCAAGAATGAGACCCATAACCACCCCACTGAGATCGAACCTTTCGGCGGTGCTGCAACCTGTCTCGGCGGTGCTATCAGAGACCCTCTCTCAGGCCGTTCCTATGTTTATCAGGCAATGCGTGTAACAGGTGCGTCCAATCCCCTTGTACCTGTTGAAGATACTATCCACGGCAAGCTTCCTCAGAGAAAGATCACAGTCGGCGCAGCAAATGGCTACAGCTCTTACGGAAACCAGATAGGTCTTGCCACAGGTCACGTTGCAGAGGTTTATCACCCCGGATATGTGGCTAAGAGACTGGAGATAGGTGCAGTTGTAGGCGCAGCTCCTATGGAGAATGTTGTAAGAGAAGTTCCCGAGCCCGGAGACGTTATCATTCTCCTTGGCGGACGCACAGGACGTGATGGCTGCGGCGGTGCAACAGGCTCCTCCAAGTCCCACACAGAGCAGTCCCTTGAAAGCTGCGGTGCAGAGGTTCAGAAGGGTAATCCTCCCGAGGAAAGAAAGCTCCAGAGACTTTTCCGTGACCCCGAGGTCACTCATATGATCAAGCGCTGCAACGACTTCGGCGCAGGCGGCGTTTCCGTTGCTATCGGTGAGCTTACAGACGGTCTTGTTATCGACCTTAATGCTGTTCCCAAGAAGTATGACGGTCTTGACGGAACAGAGCTTGCTATTTCCGAGAGCCAGGAAAGAATGGCAGTGGTTGTCAGAAAGTCTGATATGAAGAAGTTTATGGCTGCGGCTGCCAAGGAAAACCTTGAAGCAACAAAGGTCGCAGACGTTATGGAAGAGCCCCGTCTTAAGATGAAGTGGAACGGCAAGGTCATTGTTGATCTTTCAAGAGAGTTCCTTAACTCCAACGGTGCCGAAAAGCACACAAATGTACAGGTCCCCCTGCCTATAACCGTTCAGCCCAAGTCTTACACAGACTGCCCCGACAGCTGGTACACTCTTATGACAAACCTCAACGTATGCTCTCAGAAGGGCCTTGTTGAGCGTTTCGACTCCACTATCGGCGCTGGCACAGTTCTTATGCCCTACGGCGGCAAATATCAGCTCACTCCAACTCAGGCAATGGCTGCAAAGATACCCGTTCTCAAGGGTCAGACCACTACCTGCTCCCTTATGGGCTGGGGCTACAATCCCTATGTAAGTGACAAGAGCCCTTATCACGGAGCTATGGCTGCTGTAATTGAGTCTGTTTCCAAGGTGATCGCAGCAGGCGGAAGCTATAAGAACTGCTGGCTCACATTCCAGGAATATTTCGAGAGAACTCAGAACAATCCCACAAGATGGGGCAAGCCTTTTGCGGCTCTTCTCGGCGCATACAAGGCTCAGATAGAGCTTGGCTGCGGAGCTATCGGCGGCAAGGATTCGATGTCCGGTACATTTGAAAATATCGACGTTCCTGCAACTCTCGTTTCCTTTGCAGTTTCTACCGCAAGCAGCAAGAAGATAATCTCTCCCGAATTTAAGAAGGCAGGCAACAAGGTAATTTACATCACTCCCGATTATGATGAAAACGGTCTGCCCAAGTGGGACAGTGTAAGAAGCGTATTTGAGCGTGTTGAGGCACTCATTTCCGATGGCAAGGCACTTTCCGTATGGTCTGTCGGCTTCGGCGGCGTTGCTGAGGCTGTTGCAAAGATGTCTCTCGGAAACAGAATTGGCTTTAAGTTTGACAAGAAGCTTGATAAGGATATACTTTTCTATTCAAGATACGGTTCATTCGTTATCGAACTTGACGGCGATCCTTTCACAGCAGAAAAGGTCATCGGTACAACTACCGATTCTTACACTATCGACTGCAAGGATTACATTGTTGATATGGCTGACCTCCAGAAGGCGTGGGAGGACAAGCTTGAACCTGTATTCCCTTGCAATATCAAGACTGAGAGCAAGCCTGCAAAGATATACACATACACTGCACACGACACTGTTCAGCACGCTTCTGCATTTGCAAAGCCCAAGGTACTTATCCCCGTATTCCCCGGCACAAACTGCGAATACGATACAGCACGTGTATTTGAAAGAGCAGGAGCTGTTCCCGAGGTCGTTGTTATCAAGAACCTTTCCGCATCTGCCCTTGAGGACAGCGTTAAGTATGTTCAGAAGGCAATCAAGAAATCACAGATAATTATGATCCCCGGCGGCTTCTCAGGCGGAGACGAGCCTGACGGTTCAGGCAAGTTCATCACTGCATTCTTCCGCAATCCCTCTATCAGAGAAGCTGTTACAGACCTCCTCGAAAACAGAGATGGACTTATGCTCGGTATATGCAACGGCTTCCAGGCACTTATCAAGCTGGGACTTGTTCCTTTCGGAAAGATCGTTGATATGACCGATGATTCTCCTACGCTTACATTTAACACCATTGCAAGACACCAGTCTATGATGGTTTCCACAAGAATCGCTTCCAACAAGTCTCCTTGGCTTGCAGGCTGTGAGGTTGGCGATATCCACAAGATCGCTATTTCACACGGCGAGGGACGCTTCATCGCATCTCCTGAACTTATCAAGCAGCTTGCCGACAATGGACAGATCGCTACTCAGTATGTTGACCTTGACGGTTCTCCCTCCATGGATATCCGATTCAACCCCAACTCTTCCTTCGATGCAATTGAGGGTATCACATCTCCCGACGGACGTGTTCTCGGAAAGATGGGTCACAGTGAGCGTATCGGCACTGACATCTGCAAGAATGTTCCCGGCAACAAGGATCAGAAGATATTTGAAAGCGGCGTAGCTTACTTCAAGTAATACTGACTTTATAGCAAAATAACAGCGAGCCTTTCTTCATATTGAGGAAAGGCTCGCTGTGTTTATATTATGCTGACATTATTTGTCAAACTCAGGATTGAATGCATAGAAATTCTTTGAATTGAGATTATCCTGAGTTATGCGGAGAGCTTCGCCCAAGCGTACACCAATAAGCATCAGAATTTCCACACGATTTCCACCCTGTCGGGAAACACCGTTATCCTGTCAATAATGAGCTGAACAACGTCCCTTTTATCATCGAATGACAGCTTATCCCACACGCTCATAACGTTTGTTAACGCTTTAAAGTCGGGGAGCTTGCTTTCCTTTTCTTCAAGCCTGCTTATCTGCTGTAATAGCTCTGTTTTCTCGGAGTCAAGTTTCTTGATTTTCTGGTTTATGTATGAAGCAGTAGTGCTGTCCGCTTCTGTCAGCTTATCAATGAGAGTATCAATGCTGTTTTCAATATTCAGAATATCCGCTCTAAGCTTGACTATCTCGTTATTACTAACACTTTCCGCTTTAGGTTTAATGACAATATTTGTCAATTTATCCGTTATCCTGCCTTCAATCAGCTTTTCAAATTCATCGGCATATATTGTAGGCATTGGAGTATTGCAAACCTTGTTAGCTCTTCCAGAACATACGAAATAACGTCCTGCTCTTGTTTTGGATTTCTTGATAGTCATAGCGTAACCGCAACAACCGCATTTCACCTTTCCTGCAAGCCAACTGTTTTTTGCCTTACAAGTCTTGATTTGGTGATTTCCCAATAACTTCTTACGGCAAGTGAGCCATATATCGGAGGGAATAAAGCCATTATGCGGAGCAATTACAACATTCTGACCTTCCAAATCCCACGTTTTACGGTTAGTGTTTTCCCCAGTAAACAGATAACAGCCGTGCATACCGTCAAAATCTTCAATCGGATTACAAAGATTTGCTCCCTGCTGTTTGAAGAACATATAAACGTTGACATCAGCCATTACATAAACGGGATTTCTCATAAGCTCTGATATCCGTACTGTATTCCAATTCTTACCACGGTTATTGACACAACTGTCTTTAGTTATCTCCCTGACAACATCTCCCAATGTTGCGGAGGGCTTTGAATACAATTTAAATATCCTTTTTATGTCATTTGCTTCAACGGGATTGACTTCATACATAGATGTCTTAATGCCGTCAATAACAGTAGGCTTTTTGCTAAATCCGTAAGGAATTTTACCGCCCATATAAAAACCACGTCTGCTTCTGCTGTCATAAGCATCTGCAACACGCTGTTGGATAGTTTCACGCTCAAGCTGGGCGAATACGATACAGATATTCAGCATTGCCCGTCCCATCGGGCTTGAAGTGTCAAAGCGTTCTGTTGCGGATATAAAATCAACCTTGTGTTTCTGAAATTCGTCCATCATCTCGGAGAAGTCCAGAATAGAACGGCTTATCCTGTCAAGCCTATATACAATGACCTTGCTTATCTTATTGGCTCTTATATCGGACATCATACGCCTGTCTCTTATACACATCTGACGCTGCCGACGATATGCAGTGTGTA
>CAMBJF010000170.1 GCA_945867875.1 uncultured Ruminococcus sp.
GAGATAGCGTAGCGTCTCGTGGGCTCGGAGATGTGTATAAGAGACAGAATTTGAATGGCGTGAGGGTGCGGTTTTCTGCAATCTTTTCCTTGCGGACGAGATAAACCGAACATCAAGCAAGACCCAATCGGCGCTCCTTGAAGCAATGGAGGAGCGGGCTGTGACGGTGGACAGCGTTACCCGTCCCCTGCCCGACCCGTTTATCGTCCTTGCGACCCAGAATCCCTGCGGCTCGGCGGGAACACAGAATCTCCCCGAGAGCCAGCTTGACAGATTTATGATTCGGCTCACTATGGGCTATCCCGACCCTGAGGACGAGGCGGCTATTTTAAAGGCAAAGTCGCAGAAAAGCAGTCTGCCTCAGGTGAGGACGGTAATGACCGCCGAACACCTAAAGCTGCTCCGAAACGCTGCGGACGGGGTTTTTGTGAGCGACGAGATATTCGACTACATCGCAAGGCTGTCGGCGGCTACGAGAAATGACCCGAGACTGGAGCTTGGAGTAAGCCCCCGTGGGTCTCTGGCAGTTACGGCTATGGCGAAATCCTCCGCTATGTTTTCGGGCAGAAATTACGTTATACCAAAGGATATTGAGAATATTTACGGCGATGTCTGCGCTCACCGTGTGATACCCGCAAGAATAAAGGGAAAAGTCCCCGATGACAGCGGCGTGAGGGATATCCTCGAAAGCATCTGCGGCAGCGTTGCGGCTCCGAAGCTGTAAAAGGAACGAGTATGTCAAGGGTGCTTTATATCCTCGTCCTTATGGGGGCGGGCCTGTTTTATCTTTTATATTCGGACAGCCTTTCTTTTGTGCTGTTAGTTGCGCTGCTCATACTGCCTGTGATGCTCCTGGCACAGCTTATCATCAGCGCAGTATTTCTCAAATGCTCCGTTAAAAGCTCACGGATAACCGCTTTCAAGGGAGAGCCTTGTGAGGCGGCTTTCACGGTGACGAACAACTCCGTTTTTCCTCTGCCGAACACAGCGATCAGGTTAAAGGCAGTTTGCTATCCCACGGGCGATGTGAGCTATTCGACGGTGACTGTGCCCATTCCCGCTCTGCGGACGGAAACGGTAACGGTGACTCTCGGTTCGGAGCACTGCTCACGGGTGGACATCACGGCTGAGTATGTGAAAATTTTTGATCTGCTGAGACTTTTTTCAGTAAAGCGGTTCAGAAAAAAAATGAACTGCTCGGTGTATATCATTCCGAAGCTGAGGGAAAGCTTTGCTTCGGAAGCAAGGGATATACTGCGCCTGCCCGCTCCCGAAACGCCCTCGGAAAAAAGCACTGCACCAAGCTGTGGCGGTTATCCGGGAGATGTGTGCGGCTACAGGGAATTTATGCAGGGCGACAGGCTAAGCCTTATGCATTACAAGCTTAGTGCAAGGTTTGACAAGGATATCGTTAAGGTGCTGAGCAGAAATTCTGACAGGAGATTTTTCCTCACCGCCGACCTTTCGGACAACGACCTTTCAAGGCGTGACGCTGTTTTTGAGCGGCTTATGAGTGTGGCGTATTATCTTTCGGCGGAAAACGGGGAGGTATATGTTGCCGTGCCGGATGAGCCTGAGAGCTTTGAAATTCTCGAAATAATGCGGTCTGAGGGAACTGCGGCAAGGGTAAGGGACGGTGCGGATTATTTTGCCGCCGCAAGACTTTTATGCGGCGTGTATTTCCCCGATGCACAGTCACCTGAGGGACTTATAAAAGTAAAGCTTGACTGACGGGAGGCGGAGCTTTGAAAAATTTCATAAAGGGAAAGCTCCGCAGCCATAATGACGGGGCATTTCCTGTTTCGGTATCCCACGGAATGCACGTTGAGACGGGCAGGGCGAGGACAATATACATTATAATGCTCAGTGTAATGCCACTGCTGGGACTTTTCGGCTCGGTGTTCACATTTATCACAGCCTGCGAGAGCAAGGGCGTGGTCATAATCTCAAAAAGCTTTGCGGCGTGGTTCACGCTGGGGGCATATCTGCTTTTTGGGGTGATATTCGGGCTGAGAAGGAGGTTTCCTGCACTGTCACGGGGGCTGTCGGCGGCGGCTGTGGGCGGTCTCGGAATTTTTGCGGCGATAAAGTTTCAGCTGATTGTCCGTGGATTCCGGTTTATCATAAACGGATTTATGAGTGCGGCTTTTTCAAAGTATGAGAACAAGTCTTTTTATGCCTTGACGGAGGTATTTTTCTATAATGGCAAATATTATCACAATGACTACTGCATAAAGCTTGCGGCGGTGTGCGTTATCGGGGTGATGGCGTTTGCGGTTTGCAGCTTTATTGTAAAGCCGAATGTGCTTATATTTGTCTGCGCCACATTCCCGCTTCCCGAGCTATGTCTTTATTTCGGACTTGTGCCTGAGACCTTTTATTTTGTGATACTGACGGCGGGGTGGTGCGGTGCTGCGGCGGCGGATATTGCCCGTCTCGGCATTTTTTCCGACAAGGGCGCTGAGAGGATATTTACGAAAACTGCCGCTCAGAGCTGTATTGCGGCAGCGGTCATTATGCTTGCAAGCTTTGGCGGTGCGGAGCTTTATGTTAATTCAATAAACTTCAAGCGACCCGATTCTGTCAAGGATTTCCGCAACGGCGTGGTAATTTATATGCGGGATTTTTCTTGGGACAAATTCAAGAGAGACGTTAAGGAAGCCATTGCTCCCGACAGCGGCAAACTCACTCATGACGGAAAGCTTGGAAACACGGAAAGCGTTGAGTTTACGGGAAAAAATATGCTTGAAGTCACTCTCCCTTCCGATTGTAACGGTCTGTATCTGAGAGGGTTCACGGGCACGGATTACACTGGTTCACGGTGGGAAAAGGGCAAACCTCTCCCTGCTCTGGAAACGAATATATCATCGCCCGAATTTTTCAGCGCAAGGGTTTTGCGGCACTTTGACGGGTTTTCATCTCTCAGGGCGCAGAACGTCATTATCCGAAACACGGGGATAAGCAGCTCGGTGAAATATTATCCCGAGAATGCGGCGGGGCTTTTGGAAACTGACGGCGTAAGGCGGCGTTATGGGGTGTATTTCCCCGAAAGCGGCTGGCGGAGCATTATAATTTCCGAGGCTCAGGATATTTCACTTGACAAAACTATGGCGGCTGATGAGCTGAAAATGCGTGAGTATGCATACGCAAACTGTCTTGATGTTCCCGAGACTTTCACGGCGTATTCGGAGTTTTTTGAGGGTTTTGAGGGCGGCGATGTTAATGACACTCTCAGGTTTATCCGAAAGGGGCTTTCGGAGCGGTGCGAGTATGTGCTGGATTCGGGGAAAAAGCCCTTCGGTGCGGACTTTGCGCAGTGGTTTTTGACGGAAAATCACAAGGGCAGCTGCACCCATTTTGCTTCGGCTGCGGCGCTCCTTTGCAGAAGTATGGGCATTCCCGCAAGGTACTGCGAGGGCTTTGTCATCAAGGAGGAGGACATCGGGGATTTCCCGTCAAATGAAGGCTTTACCACCGTAAGCGTACCCGACAGCAGGGCTCACGCCTGGGCGGAGGTGTATATCGACGGCTTCGGCTGGCTGCCCTTTGAGGCTACTCCCGGATACGGCAATATGGCGCTGGAGCTTGACTATGAAAATGACGGCTTTGAGGGAAATGACGACAGCTTCGGAAATGCTCCCGCTTCGGAGATAACCTCTGTTACAACGGAAGCGCCTGTATTTTCGGAGGCTCCCGCTGCATCGGAAGTGACTTCGGGTGACACGGAAATTACCGTTACAGAGGGTTCGGACGAGGCTGCAAATGTTATGAGCGAGACTGAAAATATGTCTGCCGAAAGCGGAAATGACGGCGATGTGTCCGAGGCAGAATATGAGACTGCGAAGACGGTCACATCGGTATCGTATGTGAATGGCGGGCAGGCGGAAGCGGACGGTACAGGCACATCGGCGGCGGCTGAGGAAAGCGGAAGTGCTGTTTCGGGCGGCGGTGACACGGATAATGAGATATCCCCACGAAAGAAGCTTCCCAAGGGCGTCTGGGTGACGGGCATCGTCATTATCGGCATCGGTGCGGTCATCACGGCGGTGGTCATTTACCGAAAGGCAGCTTTTGCATCACGGCGAAAAAGGCTTGAACAGTCCCCCGACAAGGCGGCGGCTCACATTTACAGGACACTGCTGCGGATATCGGGAGAGGAAAATGTGCCTGAGGAGCTTTCCGCAAGGCTCTCCGAAAAGGGCGTGCCAGAGGACATAACGGAGGTCATCGTTATGACGGCGATGAAGGCGAGATTCGGCGGCGGCATTGATGCAGGCGAGGCAAAGGCTTCGGCAGATGCTCTTGAAAAGGCTATTGCGGTGCTGAATGGCGAAAAGGGAAAGATGATCCCGTTTATTACGGCGGCTGACAGGTATATCGGGGGTGAGCATAACGGAAAGGACGCTTGAACTTTACTGCGGTGAAGAGGGCATCACTCTTGAACGGTTTCTGCGGAAAAACGGCATTTCACGGCGGGTCATTATTGCCCTGAAGCGTGTGCCTATGGGTATGACACGAAACGGGGATCTGTGCAGGTCGGTGGACGTTCTGCACAATGGTGACAGGATATGCCTGCATATCCCCGAGACTGAGGGCTGCCGCCCTGAGCCTAACGGGGAGCTTATTATCCCAAGCGTTTACGAGGACGAGGACATCATCATTTTTGACAAGCCTGCTGGGGTGCCTGTTCATCAGTCCTGCGGGCATTACGGAGACAGCCTTGCAAATGCTTTTGCGGCAAGATTTCCCGACGCCACGTTTCGGACGGTGAACAGACTTGACAAGGACACATCGGGGCTGTGCCTTGCGGCGAAAAGCAGGATAGGGGCGAACATCTCTTCGGGGGATATCTCAAAGATCTATTATGCGGTATGCTGCGGCAGGGTGACAGAGCCTTTGCGGATAGATATGCCCATCGGGAGAGAGGACGGCTCGACGATAAAGAGGGTCGTGAGAGATGACGGGCAGAGGGCTGTGACAAATGCATACCCACTTGCGGGAAATGAACGCTACACCCTGCTTCGGGTCATTATCGAGACGGGACGGACTCATCAGATACGTGTGCATATGAGCTTTATGGGATACCCTCTTGCGGGGGACGGGCTTTACGGCGGCGACTGCTCAGACATTAGCAGGCAGGCGCTTCACTGCGGTGAAATGGAGCTTATCCACCCTGTGAGCGGAAAAAAAATCATTGCTGCCTCGCCTTTTCCCGAGGATATGGAAAAATTAGTAAAATATCTTGCGAAAATTTGAAAGTGTACGCCATATACAATTTATGGCGGCGCAAATTTACATTTTGAGAGAAAATGAATTATGGCTATTGTAAAAACAAAAAATATATGCTATAATTATTGCTGTCTCTTATACACATCTCCGAGCCCACGAGACGCTACGCTATC
>CAMBJF010000171.1 GCA_945867875.1 uncultured Ruminococcus sp.
CTATATATGTCAATACCTTTATATGGATTTGTAGGAATAACCAAAATAATTATGCTGAATGTGTTCATTTATACAAAACATATAGCTATATCGATCCTTAGAGGAATGAAATTTTTTACAAAAACCCTTGACAAATTAGTCTACATATGTTAGACTATATGTGTAGTCTACAAATATTAAACTTACGAAAGGATATGATAGCATGAATATAAACCTGGGTGAAATGGAAAGTAAGTTCGTTGACCTCATCAGAGAAAATGAGGGTATTCCCTCGGGTGAGCTTGTAAAGATATGTGCAGAGGCGTTTGAGTGGAAAAAATCCACCACCTACACCATGCTCCGCCGCCTGTGTGACAAGGGTATCTGCGAAAACAAGGACGGTCATGTTTCAACCGTTATTTCCAAGGAGGAAATTGCCGCAATAAAAACGGACAAGCTTATTGAAGAGGATTTCGGCGGCTCTCTGCCCCGTTTCCTTGCAGCCTTTGCAGACAGAAAAAAGCTTTCCGAAAGGGAGATCGACGAGATACAGCAGATGATAGACCGTTTCAGAAAGGGGTAACGTTATGACAGATATTTTTATAAGGGTCGTGGAAATGAGCATGACCGCCTCAATTGTCATAGGCGTTGTCATGGTGCTGCGGCTTTTTCTCCGAAAGGCTCCCAAGGTGTTTTCCTATGTGCTGTGGGCGGCGGCGTTGTTCAGACTGCTTTGTCCCATAAGTTTTCAGATACCCTCCGCACCAATTCCAAGCGTTGAGATACCGTACAGCACAAATGTCAATGACAGAAATGCCGACGGACTTTTTATCACAAATAACGTTGCTGAAATTGCCCCTGCTCCCGAATATTCCGAACCGCAAAATTCAGTGTCCCCACAGGTCACGACTGTTTCCGAGCCTGTTTCGGAAACCCCTGTGAAAAGGGAGATAAACTATATTGCAATCGCTTCATACATATGGGCGCTTGCCGTAATTATCATGGCATTTCGTGGAATTATTTCATGGGCAAGGCTTTCACATTCTCTCAGGTCTGCACAGAAAATGGGTGGGAATGTGTATGTATCTCCTGCAATCTCAGACCCCTTTATCATGGGTATTATCCGCCCGAAAATATATCTTCCCATAGGTCTTAGCTGCACCGAAAGTGACCTTATTATCAGGCACGAAAAGGCTCATATGCACAGGGGAGATCATATTGCAAAGCTTGTGATGTACGGGGCTTTGTGCGTGCATTGCTTCAATCCTCTTGTGTGGCTGATGTTCAGACTTTTTGAGCGTGACATGGAAATGTCCTGCGATGAAAGGGTGACAGCCGATATGACAAAGGAGCAGAAGGCGGATTATTCTCAGACCCTTCTGAAAATATCCGCAAAGCCCACTGCGGCATTTACTGCCTGCTTCGGTGAGAGCGGCACAAAGCAGAGAATTAAGAATGTGCTTAGCTTTAAAAAGCCTGCGGTCTGGGTGGTTATATTGCTTGCTGTGGCGGCGGTGGTTGTATCTGTTGTTTTGTGTGTAAGCAGAGAAAATGACGGTTCGTCTATTCCTGCCGATGCTGTTGATAATATCGACATTGTTGATAATGATGATACTTTTACATCAGAAAAAATGAAAGAATTCTTTAATTCGGGAGTTAATCCGAATAGTGTAGGGCTGTCTATAAATAATTCGGAAGGAGTGACCTTTAGCGAGCCGTTCATTATCCCAATTTATAACGCTGATAACAACAGCTTGTCAAATGCTCAGAATATATGGGGCAGTGCATTGTTTCATGACAGTAAGCTTATTGATATAAAAAAGTTTACATATAAAGACGGACAGGCGGCTTATGACGGCGATATATCAATTCCGACTGAACTGTGCGACAGTATAGACAAAGGAGATTCTTTTTCAATTTTCCTTGTAGAAACAAAACGTGTAAGCGGATATAATAATGCTGAGGTGATCTATGCTGTTGATTCTAACGGAGAATGCATTTTGATCAGAGATGACAGAATTGAAAAATCGGAAGAACATTTTGATGGATATCCGGATTTTAACACTGTCTGCGAATACAATTGTGTTTCTGCCAAAATGGAAGAAGCAGTTACATTAGAAGAATTGAACGTATTACCCGACAGTCCGGAATTGACTCCTGCACTCGGTATGAACGGTGTTTTAGCATATATGCGAAGGGAGGATTTTTACGGAGAGCACAATAATGACTATGCTCTTCACAGAGAAATAGTGACCGACGGGGAATACCTTGATATGTACCGTGAGCGGTTTCGAGATGAATATGGAAAACAAATTGACGAGTATAATTTTTCGGTTGAATATTTACTTATTCCTCTTTATGATGAAACCGGTGAGAATGTGGTCGATTATTTCCGTCAGGACTGCCGTGTTACGCCTATCCCGCCGAATGAAGAAAAGATTCGTAATGCTGATGATGCTGTAAACAGATTTCTTGACAATAAATACGGAATAGTTATCAACAGCATAAACGAGAATGATTATGTTTATGGTGATGATGCCTGTGAATTGTTAAAGAAAAGCTTTGCTTCGGATTTTTCTCTCCCTGTGGATGAAAAATATACGGAAAGCGCCATTTATTATGGCGGTTACGAATTTAAGCCGGAGGTCAATGGGGAGATCTGTTCCATGAATGACGGAACTGTTCTTTTTGCGGGCTATAAAAACGGATTTGGAAATACTGTGCTGATAGACCACGGAGATAACAATATATTCTTGTACGCACACATGAACAGCATTTCGGTTTCCGCTAATGACAGCGTAAAATCGGGAACTGTTATCGGGTATGCAGGCGACAGCGGATTCACGCCGCATTGCAGATTGCTTGTATATAATATCTGTGATCCGGTCAATTCTGAGGAATAACAGTTAATAACTTTGTATGCTTATTTCAATATAGATTAAAATTCGGAGCGCTCTGTCGGCAAAACAGAGTGCTCCGAAAATTTTTTTGCATTATTTTACAATTGTCTATTGACAAATGCAATATACAGCTGTATAATGATAACCAAGGATATATTCTACACTTGTATATTGGAGGGAAAATTATGAAGCTCAGCGATAACGATTTTGAAATTATGAACATCATATGGGACGAAGGCGAGGTCACTGCTCTTGAAATTGCAGTCCGTCTTGCGGAGAAAAAGGGCTGGAAAAAGCCAACGGTTTACACCCTTATTGACAGACTTATCAAAAAGGAAGCCATAGAGCGAATTGAACCCGATTATGTCTGCAGGGCACTTATCAACAAGAAGGACGTGAGAACAAGCGAAACTGCGGGGCTTCTGGAAAAGCTTTACAAAGGCTCGGCAAAGCTTCTTGTATCGGGATTTATCAAGGAAAAGCAGCTTTCCGAAGAAGAACTTCGGGAGCTAAGACAGCTTATCGACGACAGCATCGAAAAGACCAAGCGAGGTGAATGACAGTGACTTCCGTAATAATAACCTCCACACTTTTAGGCATTGCGGCGATTATCATAAGGAAAGCTTTCGGCAGCAGAACAGGCATAAAGCCCTTTATAATAATGTGGGCAGTTGTGTTTCTGAAATTTGCCGTTCCCTTTGAGCTGCCTTCACATTTTTCTATGATGAATCTGTTCCCCCAAAGCATTTCCGCCGATGAAAATGCTGCGACTGTTTCATATGATAATGGAGAAGAAACAGACGAATATGCAGCCGATATTCCCGAAATATCACCGCCCGTTTATGATAATGCTTTTTCCGAAAATATAACACAGCCTTCCTATGAAGAGGAGAAGCATTGGAATACCGAAAGCATCGCAGAAACAATATATCTTGCTGTATCTGCAATGCTTATGTTCGCAATATTGTTTGCAATTATCATTTGCATGATAAAATTTTCCCGCCTGCCTGTTCTCGAAAATGATATATGCAAAAGCATTATTGCCGACAGCGGAATAAAAAGAAGGATAACTGTCCGAAGGGGAGATATTGACACTCCCGCAGTGTTCGGTGTGATGTTTCCCGTTATCATTCTCCCCGAATCAATTGACAAAGGAAACGAAAAACTCCTGCGGCATATCATGCTCCATGAAATAAGCCACATAAAGCATTTTGACCCCTTATGGAACATTCTGACTCTATTTATTTGTGCGATAAACTGGTATAATCCCATAGTCTGGATATGCAGATATATGTACCTTGCCGATGGGGAAAAGCTCTGCGATATGAGCGTTGTGAATATTATCGGCAGTGAAAACCGAAAGGAATATGCAAACAGCCTTCTTGAATGTGCTGCATCAAAAAGGCACCCTGTAATGCTTGTTTCGGGCTTCGGTGAAAGCGGAATAAAGTCAAGGATAAAAAATATAATGAACATGAAAAAGGTTCGTATAATTACTATAATTGCCGTTGTTTTTGCAATAATCATAGCCGCTATAATCTTTGGCACAGGCAGAAGAATTGAAGTGCAGACAAGAGATATTGAAGCTCCCGAAAATACATCTCTTAGCAGCACATATTCCTTTTCTCAGATAATTGAGGACAGCGATGGCGAGGCAGGTTTACTTTCTGTAAGCATTCACAAAGATAATTCCTACTATGTGGACATATCCTTTGAAAGTGAGAAATATACTCTCAGCTCCATAAACAGCCTTACCGTTCTGTCCGATGTTACAAGCTACAGAATTTATGAAGATGACGAAGAAAAGGGCGATTTTACAAGTGCGGATGGGGTTGGAACAAAGGGATATTTTGATGATGCCACTTATGAAAAGCAGCTTGATATAAACGCTCCCGACTACATTATCGAAGCCTATTTTGTACCCTTTAACGGCAGAGCAAATATAGAGATAACTCTTGAATACAAGCTGAAAAAGGGGCTTTTTGACGCAGGCAGCCACTACTTTACCTGTTCCGTTGACCCGTTTGATATGAGTAATATATCCGCATCGGACAATTTTCAATATGAGCTTATGAATAATTCCGCAGGCTACAACGCTCAGTACAACGAGGAAACGAGAGAATATGAGCTTCGCTCGGAAAAGTCGGATATTGTGCTTGCACTGTCGGAAAGCTACAGCGGTTTTTATGCATGGCATGAGTCGGACGGCTCATACAGCAGAAAGCATTTTGACAGATATATCTCTCCCCAAAACGGCACGCCCGATGTGTCGGAAATTTTTCTCAGTGACATTGACTCTGACGGAACGGACGATATTATAATCATCACCTATTATCGTGAAGACGAAATCATGATAATAAACGGTGCCGATCTTTCGGAAATTGAGACCTGCAAATAAAAGTCAAGTCCCCCAAAGCTGAATTTACAGATAAT
>CAMBJF010000172.1 GCA_945867875.1 uncultured Ruminococcus sp.
CGTGGGCTCGGAGATGTGTATAAGAGACAGCATATATACTTAGAATTATGTGAACATAAAGTTAAATCATTTATTTGGGTAAATTTATTTCCAATATCGCTTGACGAAAAAAAGGGAATGTAATATAATATATCTATATGCGGAATATTCCGTAAATCAGTTGAAAGGTCGTGAAGATGAATGATACGTGCTGCTGAAGCAATGGTAAGATGTCTTGGTTCGGAGGGCGTAAAGGTCGTCTTCGGATATCCCGGTGCGGCTATATGCCCTTTTTATGACGAGCTTTACCGCTCGGACATACACCACGTTCTCGTAAGGCACGAAGCCAATGCAGGTCATGAGGCAAGCGGATATGCTAGAATTACGGGAAAGCCCGCAGTCTGTGTCGCAACAAGCGGCCCGGGCGCAACCAATCTTCTTACAGCCATTGCCACCGCCTATGCAGACAGTATCCCTCTTATCTGCATCACGGGACAGGTATCCACAGATCAGATCGGCTGTGATGTTTTTCAGGAAGTTGACATTACAGGCGCAGCACAGCCCTTTGTAAAGCACAGCTACCTTGTTAAGGACGCATCTCAGCTCCCGAGGATTTTCAAGGAAGCTTTTTACCTTGCAGGCACAGGAAGAAAGGGTCCCGTGCTCATAGATGTTCCCGTTGATGTTCAGAATACGATGATAGATTTTGAGTATCCCGAGACAGTTACAATGCGTACATACAAGCCCACAGTCAAGGGCAATCCTATGCAGATAAAGAAGATCTGCGAGGCTGTTGAAAATGCAAAGCGTCCCCTTATCTGCGCAGGCGGAGGAATTTTCCTCGCAGGTGCGGAAAAGGAGCTTATAAAGTTTGCCGAAAAGGCAAAAGTTCCCGCTGTTTCCACAATGATGGGTCTGAGCCTTTTCCCCACCGAGCACCCTCTTTACCTCGGAATGCTCGGTATGCACGGCTTAAAGGCGGCTAACCGTGCTGTCAGCGAATGTGACACAATGATACTCATCGGCGCAAGAGTTGGCGACAGAGCCGTTAAATCTCCCACATTCCTTGCGGAGAACAAGCAGATAATACATATTGATATAGACCCCGCTGAGATAGGCAAGAATATCCCCGTTGATATTCCTCTCGTAGGTGACTGCAAGACCATTCTTGAAGAGCTTACCGAGAAGATAGGGGAGGTAGACCACTCCCAGTGGCTCTCAGAGCTTTCCGAGATAAAGAACGATGTTCCCGAAAATGACGAAACAGAGGGCTTTATCAATCCCAAGGTGTTCCTCAGAAAGCTTTCCGACAGAATGCCTGCCGATACGGTATGCGTTGCCGATGTCGGTCAGAACCAGATATGGTGCTGCAACAATTATGCCATTAAAGAAGGCGGCAGATTTATGACATCAGGCGGTATGGGCACAATGGGCTACTCCGTTCCCTGCGGCATAGGCGCAAAAATGGCTGCTCCCGAGAGAGAAGTCGTTGTTGTCTGCGGCGACGGTTCGTTCCAGATGCAGATGATGGAGCTTGCGACCATTATGCAGGAGAAAATTGCCGTTAAAATAATCGTTATGCGCAACAATTACCTCGGTATGGTGCGTGAACTTCAGACAAAGGGCTACGGCGACAGACTTATTGCCGTTGACCTTGACGGAAGCCCCGATTTTGTGGCTCTTGCCCGTGCATACGGAATTGAGTCCGACCGTGTTTCCACAATGGCTGAGGCTGAGGAGAAGCTTGAAAAGCTCGCTTCATCGGACAAGCCTTATCTTCTCGAATGCGACGTTTACAGCCGTGAATCCACTCTTTGATTGAAAGGATAGATATATATGAAGCACACCATTTCCGTTCTCGTTGAAAATCACGCAGGAGTTCTTTCCCGTGTTTCGGGACTTTTCTCACGCCGTGGCTTTAACATCGACAGTCTTGCAGTTGGAAGAACTGATGACCCCGCCGTTTCCCGCATCACTATTGTTGCTGACGGCGACGAGCACACAGCTCAGCAGATCGAAAAGCAGCTCAACAAGCTTGTGGACACTATGAAGGTTCGCACACTTGCTCCCGATGAGCTTCTTGCAAGAGAGCTCCAGCTCATCAAGGTCAATGCCACACCCGCACAGAGAAGCGAGATACTCACTATCTGCGACATAATGGGCGCAAAGATAATTGATATGACCTCCAACACTCTTACAATTGAGATATCCGATTCCACCGTTCATCTCAACAGAATCCACGACCTTCTCGCAGGCTACGGTATCAAAGAGATCGTCCGCACAGGCGTTATCGCTATCCAGAAGGGCAGCGTAACCATTAAGTAATCACGCTTTTAAGGCAATTTGCCTTGAAATAAATTAAATATTCCATAATATTCTATTAGGAGGAATTTAAAATGGCTAAAATTTTCTATCAGTCAGACTGCGATCTCGGCAGACTCGACGGCAAGACCGTTGCTATCATCGGTTACGGTTCTCAGGGTCACGCTCACGCTCTTAACCTCAAGGATAGCGGCGTTAATGTAATCGTTGGTCTTTACGAGGGCTCCAAGAGCAAGGCTAAGGCTGAGGCTCAGGGTCTTAAGGTATATTCCGTAAGCGAAGCAGCTAAGATGGCTGATGTTATTATGATCCTTATCCCCGATGAGAAGCAGGCTGACGTTTATAAGAGCGACATTGCTCCTTATATGACCGCAGGCAAGACACTTGCTTTTGCTCACGGCTTCAACATTCACTTCGGCTGCATCGTTCCCCCCAAGGACGTTAACGTTATCATGATCGCTCCTAAGGGCCCCGGCCACACTGTAAGAAGCGAATATCAGGCTGGCAAGGGTGTTCCCTGCCTTATCGCTGTTGAGCAGGACGCTACAGGCGATGCTCAGGATATCGGTCTTGCATATGCCCTTGGTATCGGCGGCGCAAGAGCAGGCGTTCTCGAGACTACATTCAGAACTGAGACTGAGACCGACCTCTTCGGTGAGCAGGCAGTTCTTTGCGGCGGTGTTTGCGCACTTATGCAGGCTGGTTTTGAGACCCTCGTTGAGGCTGGCTACGATCCCAGAAATGCATACTTTGAGTGCATTCACGAGATGAAGCTCATCGTTGACCTCATCTATCAGTCCGGTTTCGCAGGTATGAGATATTCTATCTCCAACACAGCTGAGTACGGCGACTACATCACTGGTCCTAAGCTCGTAACAGAGGAGACCAAGAAGACAATGAAGAAGATCCTTTCTGATATTCAGGACGGTACATTCGCTAAGGAGTTCCTCCTCGATATGTCTCCTGCTGGCAGACAGGTTCACTTCAAGGCTATGCGTAAGCTTCACGCTGAGCACCCCTCCGAGAAGGTCGGCGAGGAGATCCGTAAGCTTTACAGCTGGAACGGTGAGGACAAGCTCATCAACAACTAATTTTATAAAATTAGTACATACAGAGGGCTGCCGTGCATATGTGCGGCGGCCCTTTTTGCACCCTTTTGAGGTATCGTTCATATAATATAAATGTCCCATTACTTATATACGGGTGATACCGATGAATCCTAATGAACTTGTTCTTTCAATAACAGCCGCCGCTGCCGCAATTGCAGCGGATATTCCTGATGACGGGCAGCTTGCTGTGGCTGCTGCGGCGTTTGTTCAGCTTGGCGATACCCTGGCAACGATAGCAGCACAGAGGGCGCTGCTTGGGAATAATGCCGAATCCAAATAAAAAAGGCTTTCCGATTTTGCTCGGAAAGCCTTTTTGTTATAGAATTTTAGCTTAACATTAGTGAGGGATAATGCTGAGGAGAACGCCTGCGGCAACCGCAGAACCGATAACACCTGCAACGTTGGGTCCCATAGCGTGCATAAGGAGGAAGTTTGTGGGGTCTGCTTCTGCACCGACCTTCTGAGACTGTCTTGCAGCCATAGGAACGGCGGAAACGCCTGCGGAACCGATAAGGGGATTTACCTTGCCGCCTGTAACGAGACACATAAGCTTTCCAAAGAGAACGCCCGAAGCTGTACCAACGCCAAATGCAACAACACCCAGAAGAATTACTTTAAGGAATGCGAAAGATATTACCTTTTCAGCAACAGTCGTTGCACCAACGGAAATACCGAGGAAAATTGTGATGATGTTCATAAGCTCGTTCTGAGCAGTCTTGCAGATACGGTCAACAACGCCGCTCTCTTTAAAGAGGTTTCCGAGCATCAGCATACCAACGAGGGGAGCTGCGGAGGGAACGAGAAGAGCAATGATAACAGTAACAGCAATAGGGAAGATGATCTTTTCAGTCTTGGAAACTGTTCTGAGCTGGGTCATTCTGATCTTGCGCTCCTTTTCGGTTGTGAGGAGACGCATTATAGGAGGCTGGATAAGGGGAACGAGTGCCATATAGGTGTAAGCTGCAAGAGCAATTGTTCCGACCTCGACCTGATATCCGCCCGATTTGAGCAGAAGGCTTGAAACGTAAATAGATGTAGGACCGTCCGCACCGCCGATGATAGCGATAGAACCTGCCTCATTGGCATTGAATCCGAGAGCAGCCGCACCGATAAAAGTGAGGAAGATACCTGCCTGAGCGGCAGCACCGAGAAGAAAGCTCTTGGGGTTTGCGATAAGGGGAGCAAAGTCTGTCATACAGCCGATGCCGAGGAAGATAAGCGCAGGATATATCTGAAGCTTAACTCCCAAGTACAACAGGTCAAGCAGTCCGCCCTTATGGAGTATCTCGCCGAAATTCAGCTCGTGACCTGCATCGATATTCCACAGCTCGGGGTGGTACATTCCCGTGCAGGGGAGGTTTGTAAGGAGCATACCGAAAGCGATAGGGAGCAGGAGCAGAGGCTCAAACTTATGCTTTATCGCAAGGTACATAAACACAAATGAAATCAGGATCATAACAATGTTCTGCCACTGGAGAACAGCAAAGCCGGAGCTTGCCCACAGATCCTTTATGGTATCCCAAAATATTGATAACATAGGAACTTTCCTTTCCTTTTAAAATGCTCTGGTGTTTTCGCTGCGTGCGGCTCTTGCCCAGGAATTTGCCTTGGAGGTGCTTCCTGCACGCTTGATGCTGTGTATTCTAAGGGGCTTTCCGCACTCTGCGCTCATTGCTGCAACCGCTGCGGCGATAACTGCGATTATCTCGCTTTCGTCCTCAGTATCGGCAGAAACAGAGGGTGTGTCATTTTTAGGCTGAGGTGCGGGAGTGATCTCCTTGGGCTTGTCTCCTCCGCCCGATTTGCCTGATTTAACAGCAGTGAATATCCTGCCCATTACCCATACCGCCGCAATAAGCAGTATACTGTCTCTTATACACATCTGACGCTGCCGACGAT
>CAMBJF010000173.1 GCA_945867875.1 uncultured Ruminococcus sp.
TATACTTTTTAACCCCTAATCCGCTTGCGAATTAGGGGTTATTCGACAGACTGATGCCCCGTGGACGATGTTCACGGGGCATATTTTTTTACTTATCCTTCGACTTGCAGCACACTCCCATAATAAGTCCGAAAACCATTGCCGCCGTAATGCCTGCGGAGGCTGCGGACAGACCGCCTGTGAACACCCCGAGGAATCCTTTTGTGTCAATTGCTTCCCTGACGCCTTCCGCAAGAGCGTTTCCAAAGCCCGTAAGGGGCACTGCCGCACCCGCTCCCGCAAAGTCGATGAGCGGTCGGTATATCTCAAATGCTCCGAGGACAACTCCCGCCACAACGTAGGTCACAAGTATCCTTGCGGGGGTAAGCTTTGTGTAGTCTATCAGCAGCTGTCCCACAGCGCAGAGCAGTCCGCCGATGATGAATGCCCATAAATATTCCATTTTTATCGCTCCTTTTTTATACTAATCTTTAATCGTTCTGTAGACAAAGGCGGCAGATAGAACGCTGCCAATCTAGGAAAGCGACTGCAGGCGGGCTGTCGCCCGGCAAAGGAGCTTAACGACGAGTGGCTGCGTTATAGCTGCCGAATTTGTCTATAGGTTGATTAAAGATAAGTATTAACCCTTATGTGAAATGTGAACGGCGTGGGATATGCCCGGAATGCTCTCGCCCTGCTGGGAAAGAGTTGGGGACATCAGCGCTCCCGTGGCGCAGAAAAGGATATTTTTATACTCTCCCGATTTCACCTTGTCAAGGAAATATCCGCAGAGCACCGCCGCACTGCACCCGCAGCCCGAGCCTCCTGCGTGAACGTCCTGCTTTTCGTAATCGAACATCATCGTGCCGCAGTCCTTGTAGCGTGATGCAATGTCGATGCCGTCAGCCGCAAGGAGACTTATGAGAAGCGTGCCGCCGACTCTGCCCAGGTCGCCTGTTATGATAAGGTCGAAGTCCTCGGGCTTTGAACCTGTGTCATTTAAATATGTCTCAATGACATACGCCGCCGCAGGAGCCATTGCCGCACCCATATTGTTGGCGTCGCTCACGCCCATATCAACTATCTTGCCAATAGTGACACCCTTAATGTAAGGTCCCTGAGCACCGTGGGGGGAAACCACTGCCGCTCCCGATGCCGTGCAGGTCCACTGGGCTGTGGGAGTACGCACGCCGCCGTAGGAAAGAGGAAATCTGAACTGTCTTTCCGCCGAGCAGAAGTGTGATGATGTGGCGGCGACCACATTTCCGCCGATGCCGCTGTCGGTCATAAGTGCCGCCATAAGCAGGCTCTCCGCCATTGTGGAGCAGGCTCCGTAAACGCAGAGAACGGGTATTTCAAGGTCTCTGAGCCCATATGAAGTAGTGGTACACTGATTTAAAAGGTCTCCCGCAAACATATAGTTTACGTCCTCCTTTGAAAGTGCGCCCTTTTCAAGAGCTTTAAGCACCGTGAGCCTGAGCAGCTCGCTTTCCGCCTTTTCCCATGAATCCTGCCCGAAATGAGTGTCCTGATAGATCTGGTCAAAATGACGGTGCAGCGGACCGTCCCCCTCCTTTTTGCCCACTATCGCCGCATAGCTGTGAATGGTTGGGGGCTGTTCTGTTTTAAATGTATTCCGTGAAATTCTCTGGGCCATTTTAATGCCGCCTTTCCGAAAAATAGTATCTTTATGTAATATTTCACGGCGGAGCACAATTATTCACAGCGTCGTATTTAAAAGAAATACAGCAATATTTATAAAATCTTAATGAAATAATGCCGGATTTATGGTAAAATAAAAGGGATATATTTATTTTAATGGAGCTGATTATATGGATTTTAGCACTCTGCTCAGCAAGATCGATGACGCTGTCTGGGGCGTTCCCCTTATCGCTCTTATCCTCTGCGCAGGTCTCCTGCTGACGATAAGAACGGGATTTATCCAGATACGTCATCTGCCGAGAGCTTTCAGATACCTCTTTAAAGAGGAAGAGGGCGCTCACGGCGAGGTATCGGGCTTTGCATCTCTCTGCACCGCTCTTTCCGCCACTATCGGTACGGGAAATATCGTAGGCGTTGCCACTGCCATAGGCATTCTTGCAGGCGGCCCCGGCGCACTTTTCTGGATGTGGATAGCCGCATTTTTCGGAATGGCGACAAAATATTCCGAAGGCTTTCTTGCCGTTAAATACCGCACTATCGACAGCGAGGGACACGTTCTCGGCGGCCCTTTCTACTACATCGAAAACGGTATGGGCAAAAAGTGGAAATGGCTCGCAAAGATATTTGCGTTTTTCGGTGCCTGCGTTGGTCTAATGGGAATAGGCACATTCTCTCAGGTAAACGGCATATCCTCCGCTGTTGTGGGTTTTTTTGACCCCAACCTTGAAAATACCGTTACTATCTTTGGCAATACATATTCTATCGTGACCGTTATCTCAGGCGTTGTTATTGCCCTCTGCGCAGGGCTTGTTATCATCGGCGGATTAAAGCGCATAAGCAGCGTTTCTCAGGTAGTCGTTCCCTTTATGGCACTGCTTTACATTATTGCCGTTGTAGTACTTCTTGTATGCAACATCACAAAAATCCCTGCCGCTCTCCTTGAAATAATCAGAGACGCTTTTGGATTCAGAGCTGCCGCAGGCGGTATGCTGGCTTCAATGCTCATCTCTATGAGAAACGGCGTTGCAAGAGGTATTTTCTCCAACGAATCAGGTCTCGGCTCCGCTCCTATCGCCGCAGCCGCTGCAAAGACCCACGAGCCTGTCCGTCAGGGACTTATCTCAATGACAGGCACATTCATCGACACCATTGTTATCTGCACAATGACAGGTCTTTCCATTGTTATGATGGGCTCTTGGTCAAATGAGGCTCTTCAGGGCGTTCAGGTCACTACCGATGCATTCCGGAAGGGACTTCACTTCCTCCCCGCACAGGCAGCTTCATTTATCCTTATGATATGTCTGGTATTCTTCGCATTCACCACCATTCTCGGCTGGAACTACTACGGCGAGCGCTGCCTTGAATATCTCAGCGGAAAAAATAAGGTCGCTGTTATGATATACCGTATTCTCTACATCGCAGCTGTTTTCATCGGTCCCTATATGACCGTTTCCGAAGTATGGACCATTGCGGATATCTTCAACGGACTTATGGCATTCCCCAACATCATCGCTCTCTTTGCACTGAACGGCGTTGTTGCAAGGGACACCAAGGATTATTTCGCAAGGCTTAAAAAGGGCGAGATAAGCGACTGAGTGAATTTTGATACATAATGCGAACACCCGCAGGATATATGTCCTGCGGGTGTTTTGGGTTATTCATCTGCTTACGGTCACATCTATCTTTTCGTTGTCAGCCCGATAATAAACAGTAACAGTTATGTCGTCCTTTGAACCATAAAAATCGTTGTCGCTTATTGTGGAATATTTTGCAGTAAAACCATTTGCTTTTAACTTTTCAACATATTCTGTATATGCATCGAAGGACATTCCGTAAGCATCAAAAGAAAACCAGTTATCAAGTGAACCGGAAATATCAATTTTATATGCTTCGGGCTTTGGTATCATAGAGGCAAGCTCGCTGTCAGACCAATTCTGAAGCTCCTGCCCTCCGTCTGAGGATTTTCCGTATGATTCATTCAGAAAGTCATAATACATTGTGTAGCCCTTTCCGTCAGTGTCTATGTATTCAATAGTTGCCATATCCGGACGCATTATATCAAGAATGCTAATGTCATCAAGTTCATACCAGTCATCTATTTCACAGGGAATGTCCGAAACCTTTTGTCCGGGTTCTGTATATTTTTTGCTTTCGCCCGCCACATATATGTCTCTTATTTCATTATCTTCATACTCGTATTTTTCCTTGACATCGTTTAAAACCGCAAATTCTTCTTCGGTAAGGTCAGGCTTCTGAGTGAATTTGATTTTAAAATCAATAATAGGATAGCCGCTGTTATTGGTGTAATTCAGTGCAGTTATTCTTTCCCCATTAACAACAGATGCGGAGACATTCCAGTCAATTTCACTGATGTCAATTTTGTGTTCTTCTTTGCTTTCTGATATTTCTGCGGTCAAAGCATTTTCTGTACTGTCCGTCCCGTTCTTACCGCACCCCGTCCCCGTCATAGAAAAAATCATAACAGCGGATAAAACCACTCCTGCAAATCCCTTTTTCATAAAAAAGCTCTCCTTTTATAATAATTTTTCGCAGTAACTGCATATTGCCCGTGATACATATTCATATCTGCTTTTGGCACTGCTGTCCAATTGTTCCCACAGCTCCTTGCTGCCCATAGCTCTGCCGAATCGGTAAAGAGCATTCAGATGCTTGTCGGGCAGAATGATGTTCATTGTTCTGATAACATCGTATATTTTCTCTACCTCGGCTGTGACCTCGGGTGCATCGACATCGGAATTTCTTCTTTCATAGCCCCATAACGCTTTTATTGCCCCCATAACAGCATTGTCAGTTGGATTGTCAAACCCGTTTTTGCAGTAATATCGGACGGCTGAACAGATATATTCCGCACTGCCCTGACCGAAAACTTCGTCAAATTCCTTGGCTGTTTCGGTATCGGGGGCAAGGGGCACACATACAAGCAGCGAGAATAAAAATACAGAACTTGACAATGCCTTTGAAGCAATGCTGTGAAATTCCTTTACATATCCCTGCACTTCATCACTTTCACAGGACATTCCCTGTTCAAAGCATTGGACGAGCTTTTCCGCTGTCTCAAACATATTTTCCCCGTCTTTCTCGGTAAATGCGTTAAAAAAATTCTCATTATAAACGCTTTCAGACATATCCTCAAAGTATGATATTTGGAGCATCGCCGATATCGTATCATAAGGCAGTTCGTCCGACATAGGATAGGAAGTGTACAGCACTGACGGGGAAATCCCCTCCGCCGCCATTTCCTTTGCCGTGCCGATAAGCACTTCAAGCCGCTTCTTTTCCTGCTCCAGCTGCTCTATTTTTGACGACAGCTCTTTACGCCTGTCAAGCTCCTTATCCTCAAAAAATGCCCGTATCTGCTTTTTGTCATAGCCCATATCACGGTAGAAGCGTATCTTACGCAGATGTTCAATGGTCTTGTCATCGTATAGCAGATGCCCGTATTTGTTTGTTTCGGAGGGTGTTTTCGACAGCCCCGCTTTTTCATATTCCTGAATGACACGCCGTGACATTCCCACTAATTTCACGACCTCGCTAAGTGTTTTCATCAAAGCACCTCCTGCAATAAAAAGCATAAAGCTGCACGGTTTGATATAATCCCCTTAGAGTAGACACTCGAAAAAACAAAAATTCGAGACTACA
>CAMBJF010000174.1 GCA_945867875.1 uncultured Ruminococcus sp.
ACAGGCTGATCAGGATTAGAGGGCTGATCAGGGTTTGTGGGCTGATCGGGATTAGAAGGCTGATCAGGAGTTACAGGCTGATCAGGGTTAGAAGGCTGATCAGGATTTACAGGTGAAACAGGGGTGCCGGGCTTGATAATGTCCTTAATTGTGTCATTTTCCTCATAAGGGCTTGAACCAAACTCGATGCTTCCGGAAAAGCTTTTAGCAATGACCTGACCCTCAAAGTGGTTCTGAGAATAATTATCCGCAGATGTAAGGTTGGAGTTGGGAGCGAGAAGGCTTCCTACGCCGGCACCTATCTGAACATTTTCAGCATCGGTAACATTTATAAGCACCTTGGAGTTGCCGTACTTGTTGCCGCTGGTGAGCTGACCGCTCTGAGCATAGCTTGTGCCCCAGTCAGCGCAGAGATTGAGGTTGCCGCTGCCTGTGATGTTGATAATAACGGAAGAATCGTCGGGAACATCATAGTTTATAGCAAGAGCAGATGTGCCGCCCTTGAGCGCCATAAATTCATCAACGGACAGAGTGAAGATATTGACATCACTGTTGCCACCCTTGAAAGTAAGGGTGCCGGAATTGTTTCTGATATAGTTGTTTTCATCGATGCTGTTCACACCAACGCTGCCTTCAAGCCTTGACATCTGCTGGGAAGTGTTTCTCAGGTCTCTGAAAGCTTCCGCAAAGTCGATCTGACATTCTTCGCCTACAGCAGTCTTGGTATCACCCGCATTGCCGTACATATTCTGACCGACTTCAATGCTGGCTGCCTTGGTGTTGTTGAAGTACATATTTCCGCCTACCGCAACAACAGCCTGACCGTCGCCCATATCAATGTTTCCGCCGCTGCCGTACTGGCTGTAATCGCCTTCGATAAATACGGTGTAGCCCTTTGCAGCGTTCAGCAGTGCATTGGGATCAGCGGGCTTGCCGTCTGCGAGAGAGTAGAGGGCAATATCATTTGCAGCAGCTTCACTTTCAGCATCTTCGGAAACAGCTTCATCGACCTGCTCCTCATAGCTTTCATCGGCATCTTCGGAAACATTTTCATCGGTCTGTTCCTCGAAGATTTCGCCGGCATCTTCGGAAACAGCATCATCAGCCTGCTCCTCATAGCTTTCGTCGGTTTCTTCATAAGCAGAATCCTCAGACTGCTCTTCATTTTCATCATAAGCCTCGTCATCAGTCTGCTCTTCGTCATATGTAGTAGCAATATCGTCAGCATTGTCCCCGTTAGCCTGCTCATCACTGCCGCCGTCCTCACGGACTTCACTGCTTTCATCGCCCTGATTTGTGTCAGAGATGGAAGTGCCTGCCATACCGCCTGTCAGGTCAATGGTTTCAGCGGAAACACCGCCGCCCTGGCTGTTGGCTGCAAAAACGGTCAGCGCAAAAGCAAATGCGCTGAGGGACTGGAAAACCTTGCGTTTTTTATCGTTTGTATTCATAAGATCGATCTCCTTTTCGGGGTGTGGAAATAAATCAAATTGACATAGTATCCTATGCTATTTATTATAGCATAAATGTATGAAATTGTCCAGTATTTTCGTGTATTTTTACCTTGCCGGACCAACTTTGTAGAGCTTAACAAAAGCAAACGTTTTCGATATGGCAATTGTTACAATTTGTAATAAAAACCTATAAAAATTATAGTTTTATCAGATGTCACCATTCCGATGAAGTTCGATCTTTTTCTTCATCATTTCCGTGTTTGAAGCGTAAAGCACCGCCGTGTCCTCGGAGATGATACCCTCCGACAAAAGCCTGAAAATCGCAGTATCCATAGTCTGCATACCCTTTGAGGTCTGCATAACAGTCTCAATCTGATGTGTCTTGTGCTCACGTATCATGGTGCGTATGGCACTGTTGACGGTCATCACCTCAAAAACGGGGTGGAGAGTGCCGTCAATGTCGGGGAGGAGCTGCTGTGAAACCACGGCTCTGAGCACCATCGAGAGCTGCATTCTTATCTGATGCTGCTGATTTGTGGGGAACGAGTCGATTATACGGTCAATGGTGTTCACAGCGCCAAGGGTGTGGAGTGTGGACAGCACCAGCTGACCTGTTTCAGCGGCAGTCATAGCAATGCTCATAGTCTCGTTGTCACGCATCTCACCCAGCAGAATGACGTTTGGAGACTGCCTTAAAGCGGCTCTCAGAGCGTCTGCATAGCTGTCGGTGTCAATGCCTATCTCACGCTGGCTGATGATGCTCTGCTTGTGCTTGTGGAGAAACTCGATAGGGTCCTCAATGGTCACGATATGGCCTCTGCGGCGGGAATTTATCCTGTCTATCATGCAGGTGAGGGTGGTGGATTTACCGCTTCCCGCAGCGCCTGTGATAAGGATAATGCCGTTGTTTGCATCTGCAAGGGACATAATTTCCTCGGGGATATTCAGCGCACTGCTGTCGGGAAGCTCAAAAAGCACGTTTCTGAGCACCGCCGCAAGGGTGCTTCGCTGCCTGTAAACATTGACCCTGAATCGTCCCACTCCTGCAAATGAGAACGAAAAATCCATTTCTCTGCTCACTTCGTCGGTATTTTTGCTTATGTCCGCAAGCCTGAATATCTCGCTTATCATTTTTTCAGCGTCTGCGGGCATAACTATCTCGTTGTCCACAGCCATAACGTTTCCGAACACCTTGAAGCTCACCGCCGTGCCCGAAACGATGAAAATGTCCGATGCACTGAGACTGACAGCCTCTTTCAGTATATCACTTATCGAAGTCATAAAAATTCCCCTTCCTTAAAAACCCTGCCATACGTTCAGCCGCTCTTCCTCATCATCGGAAATATCATCGGCATAGACCACGGCTTTTCGGGTCATCTCATAGCTTCCACGCCTGTCGGCGGGGCGGCTGTCAACTTTCAGTTCAAGATATATGTAAGCCCTGTCATCAATGGGAGTTTTGCAGGCAACAATGTAATATCCGTTTTCATTCTCGAGAGTGATAAAATCAAGCTCACTCACAAGAGCCTCGAAATTCATATCAAAAAGCCCCGAATCCGCAGCGGCGGCAATGCAGCCGTCTATCTGACTGAGCCGTACTTCCGTTAAATTTTCCGCATCACGGTATTTTGTGAGCCATTCCTCACTTTTTTCCGTAAGCCTGTTTCCTCTGCCCGTGGCGGAAAGTGCCGCCGTGCCTATGACCGCAAGGGCGATTATGATGAAAACGGAAAGTATGGTGAGAAAGCCCGGAACACGGACAGTCTTTATCCTATCGTTCATTCCGAACCCTCACTTTCATCGGCAAAGCTCACGGAATATGGGGAGTAGTAAACTGCTGACTGCTCCACTCTGCCGCCCTCCCACACAAGGCTGATGTCCGAGGTGATGAGCTGACTGTAGATAAGCCCGTTGCCCTTGCATTCCTCAATGCTTTCGGTGATATATACTGCCGCCGTGCCGTTGTCGGGGGAATATGCGAAAAGCCCGTCACAGGGTATCACAAAGGACATACTGTCCTCATTTGCCTTTGCGGCATCATTGCCGAAAAGCTCCTCCGCCGCAAGCTCGGTGCTGCCCGAAGCGGAAAACAGCTCGCACCACGATTCCGCACACGCCACCGCAGCGGCATATGTTCGTTCATTGTCCGCTCTCTGCGCCGCCACAGCAAGTGTCCGAAGCACAGCGCAGCAGCAAAGCGCAAACACGGGAAGTATTATCGCAGTTTCAATAAAAAACGGGTTTATCCGTATAGCACCGTTGGTATTTGGCTTGCCGAAAACCGAACGTCTCAAGGGTATATCACCCCTTCGGAAATGTAAAATTCAGGCTCTGACGAGGGCTGTGCGAAAACGGTCATTTCCTGCCCCGAGGCAGAGCAGGCGGTTATCTTCACAGTGCCCGCCCCTGAGCTGTATATATATACGCTGTCGGCGGAAAATATGCTCTCGCCCAGCGATTCGCCGCTGCCGTCCCTCACAACGGCCTCCCAAAGGCTGCCGCTGCGAAGAGTGATAACATCGTCATACCCATCATTGCGGGATATGACGATTTTGTCAAGAAGCCCGTTTTCGGCGGTGTAAATGCTGATATCCCCCTCGGCACTTCTCAGGTGATTTGCGGCAAAGCGAGCCGCCCCGAGACACTCCGAGGAGTTTTCATAAGCCGCCCTTATCCTCTTGAAGCAGCTCACCGCCGTCCACATAAGAGCAAAGGAGGTCACGGCAAATACGGTCATAAGAATAAGGCTGTCAAGGCGTATCCTGATAGCTTTAGGCTTATTGTCCATATTTTCGCACCTCCTCAGAGAGTATTATTTAAATCAGTACGTTTCCGTAAAATTTCCAAGGAACTTGAAATAACCCATACCCATTTTCAGATCATCAAGGAAGGCAGCGACCTTGCGGTTGGTGTATGAGCCGTCGAAATCAAGGAAGATGACCGCTTCAAAATCCTTGCCAGCAACGGTCTTGTTCACGATTTTTTTCAGGTTGAGACCATATACCGCAAACTTGGTAAGTATTCTGTAAAGTCCTCCGGGGGTATGGGGAACTGAGAATGAAACGGAGATGGTGTTTGCGTTTTCGGGAGCGGCAAAGTGCTTTGAGAAGCAGATGAAGCGGGTGTAATTGGGATATGCGTCCGCAGCGTGCTCCTCAACTATTTTCAGCCCGTTCATCTCGGCGCAGGACTTGGAGCATATGCAGCCGATAGTGTTGTCGGAGCTGTTTTTCACCATTTCAGCCGCAAGAGCGGTGTTGGCGTAATCCATAGGTTCAAGACCGTTTTTGCTAAGATATACGGAGCACTGCGCAAGAGCCTCACGTTTTGAAAATACCTTTCTCACATCGGCAGGGTCAGTCTCTGGCTTCACCGCAAAGCAGTGGGTTATCTCCACACGGACAATGCTGTTTATGTAAAAATCGTGGCTCGCCATAAGGTCATATGTCTCCGCAATGGAGCCTACGGTGGAGTTTTCAAGGGGGAGAATGCCGAAATCCGCTCTTCCTCTTTCAACAAGGTCAACAACGTCCTTGAAGCCCGAAACGAAGCGGATAGGCTTGTCCTTGCCGAAAAGCTTCACGCAGGCAGCCTCGGCATATGCCCCCGAAGTTCCCTGGCAGGCAATGACCTGCGCCTTTTCGGGACAGAAAAGCTCGGGCTTTTCGTAAATTTTTCCCCAGGTGTTCACCTCAGCCTGAACGCACTTGCTTATGTCCATAATTTCCGTGAACATAACTGCCGCAGGGTCAGCCCTGTCTCTTATACACATCTGACGCTGCCGACGATATGCAGTGTGT
>CAMBJF010000175.1 GCA_945867875.1 uncultured Ruminococcus sp.
TACACACTGCATATCGTCGGCAGCGTCAGATGTGTATAAGAGACAGGCAAGATACTGTTTGAATATCATATCAACACCCTTCTTGAAATTCTCATCGGAGCACTCCGCATTTGCGGCTCTTTCAAAGTTGTCTATGACGCTGAGCACCTCAGTGACCGTCTTGCAGAGAGCATTGTCATAAGCTTCCTGCTTTTCCTTGATAGAACGTGTGCGGTAGTTGTAATACTCAGCATCGAGCCTGAGATATTTTTCCTTTTCGTCTGCCAGCTCCTTTTTAAGGCTTTCGACCTCTGCCTGAAGCTTTTCTTCGGCGGAAAGCTCTTTCTGAGGCTCTGCCGCAGGCTCTTCTACCTTTTCGGCAGCTGCTGCATCAGCTTCGGGCTGTTTTGCAGCCTCCTGCTCGGCAGCTTCCTGTTCAGTCTTTTCTGTCTGCTTTTTTTCTTCTGCCATTTTGTATATCATCCTTTCTGTCCGTCATTATTCGTGGTCTCCAGCGCAGGTGTGCTGTCGGGTTCTTCCGATATCATCTCGCTTATCTTGTCGGTCATATACTCGATGTAAGGTATCACCTTTGCATAATCGAGTCTCAAAGGACCTATAAGTCCAAGCGAGCCTGCTGTACGTTTGCCCTTTTTGATGGGGGAAACGATCATACTGGAATTTCCGATAACGAAGCCGCCGTCCTCGCTGAACAGGACCTTAAGCTCGCTGAAACTGTCGTCCAGCATCTTTGAGAACTCGTTTTTCTGTTCAAAGAATTTGATAACGTCGCCCGCTTCGATATCGTTTCGCTTGAGAAGATTTCTTTCGCCGCTGACGTGAACATCAGACTGCATAAAGCCCTTCGCAAGCTCCCTTATTCCCTTCATAAGAGGAGAAAGGGTAACTGTATATGCACCCATCGCCTCCGCAAGACGTTCCAGCGTTTCGTCCGAAAGGCTGTCCACGCTCATTCCGCTGAGGTTCTTGGTCATATATTCATTGAAAAACGCAAGCTGTTCATTTGTAAGGTCGAGCTCCAGCCTGCAAACCTTGTTCTGTATGTTTCCCGATGAGGTTATCATCAGGAGAACGTACATATGCTTTCCTGTGGGGACCGCATCGACCTTTGCGATCACTGAGAACTGAGGTGAGCAGTTTGAAACAACTGCCGCACAGTCCGTTATTTCCGCAAGAGCCCTTGTTGCATTGTCGATGAGGACTTCCTCCGAGGAGTAATCATCACCGAGAGCCTTGTCAAGCATCTCCTTTTCGTCATCGGAGAGCTGCTTTTTCGGCATAAGGGTCTCGATATAAAGTTTATAGCCGCTGTATGTGGGGATACGTCCCGCAGATGTGTGGGGCTGCTCCAGAAAGCCCAGCTGCTCAAGCATTGCCATATCGTTTCTGATAGTGGCTGATGAAACTCTGATATCGGGCAGAGAAGCGATGGCTTTTGAACCTACCGGCTCACCTGTACGAATATATTCATCAACGACCGCCGCCAGAATTTTCAGCTTTCTGTCGTCCAGCACAGGCTCATCACCCTCTTCCTTTAGCACTTGATATTTTTGTCTGTTAGCACTCCTCTTTCCTGAGTGCTAATTATATTATACACCATTTTTCCGACTTGTCAAGGGGTTTTTGAAAAAAAATTAGCAAATTAATATAGAGAGTGCTAAAGAGATGCCGCAAACGACGCAGCAGAGCAATTTATCATTATAAAAGAATTCTGCTGCACGATCATTTCGTACAGCAGAATCAAAATTTTTATTACTTAGCAGCGACAGCAGGCTCTTTCTCTTCGACCTTACCTGCATCGTTTTTATCCTTGAAAACCACCTTTAACAGAACAGGCGTTATGATAGTTGTGAGAACGACCATTATAACGATGGGAGCGAAGAACTTGTCGCTCATAAGTCCCACAGCCTCGCCCTTGTTTGCAACGATAAGGGCAACTTCTCCACGGGATATCATACCCACGCCGATCTGGAGGGATTCCTTGTTTGAATACTTGCATATCTTTGCGCCGAGACCGCAGCCGATGACCTTTGTAAGAACAGCCACCAGACAGATAATAACGGTGAAGAGCACTATCTCAAGGTTCATCTTGGGGAGAACTACCTTAAGACCGATACTTGCGAAGAATATAGGCGAAAGGAGCAGATAGGAAAGTGTATCAAAACGCTTGGTAACGTAATCAGCCTTATTTGTTCCCGAAATTGCAAGACCAGCGAAGAACGCACCTGTGATATCCGCAACGCCGAAGAATTCCTCAGCACAGTATGCAAGGACAAGGCAGAATGCAAAGCTGATAACAACGTATCTTCTGAGCTTTACAGGGTTGTTGTCGGTCCACTTCTTGAATGCGTAGTGGTAGCCAACAGCGGCAACGAATGTGAATACGAAGAAGCCGAGTATCTTAAGGAGCACCATTCCGATGCTTACAGAGGAGTCAGCCATACTGATGACCATTGTAAGAGCGATGATTCCGAGGATATCATCTATGATAGCCGCACCGAGGATAGCATTTCCCGCAGGGGTTGAAAGCTTGCCCATTTCCTTAAGGGTCTCAACGGTGATACTAACGGAAGTTGCTGTAAGAATGATGCCGATGAAGATGTTCTGGAGCATCTTGTTGCCGTCAACGGAATCGTTGAAGAAATATGCGGCAGCCGCACCGCCCAGCAGAGGAACTATAACGCCTATGAGAGCAATAAGGAAAGACGCCTTTCCGGTACGCTTAAGCTCATTTATATCGGTCTCCAGTCCTGCGGCGAACATCAGAACGATAACGCCGATCTCGGAAAGGCAGCTGAGCATCTCCGTGTTATGTATCCAGCCGAGACAGGCAGGTCCCATGATAACGCCCGCAATAAGCGCTCCAACTACCTGAGGGAGCTTTATCTTCTTGGAGAAAAGTCCCAGTACCTTTGTACTGATAAGGATAAGTGCTATCGAAAGCAGGTACGAATAATCTTCCATAAAAATCGTCCCTTCCTATTTGTAATATAGTAGATTTTAAGTTCAGTCTGAATTATAGCATAATATTTGTGAACATTCAACATTTATTTTATAAACCTGAAAATTCTCATTTACTGTTAAAACTTGATATACTATTAACGCCTCTATTGTGAAAAAAGACTGAAAATTGTCGGATAATAGTGTGACGGCAGGGTGAAATTATAATATGTATGTTATGATGTGATAACAGCAGAACACCAATCGGAAACATTTTTCACAAATATAAAGCATTTCGTGTGGAATTTATTAAATACATTACAGCTGTTAAAGAAGTGTTCATAGAGATGTACTATAATAATTGTAATACTACGAAAGCAGTCTCCAATAAGAAACGAGGGAGAAAGCAATGGGAAAGCGCAAGGTCATCGGAATAATACTCGCCGAGCCTGAGGGAATATATCAGCAGCACCTGCTCAGGGGGATTTTTGACCGGTGCTGTGTTTATGGCTATAATGCCGCTGTTTTCGCCTCTCTTTCAAAGCCCGGAATGTTCTACAAGGACTATCAGAAGGGCGAGGCAAACATATATGAGCTCATAAATTTTGACCTCCTCGACGGCGTTATAATTGCCCCCGTCACCCTTTCGGGTGATGCCGAAACTCAGGCGCATCTCCTTGAAAGGCTGCAAAACGAGTGCAGAAAGCCTGTTGTCTCCATTGATATGCCCTATGGAAATTATCCCGTTTCATACACCGAGAACCTCCGTGCATTTGCGGAAATGACCGGGCATATTATCAAAGAGCATAAGTGCAAAAAAATATATTTTCTTTCGGGACAGGCTGACAACCCCGTTTCTGGTCAGCGCATCGAGGGATATAAGTCCGCAATGACCGCACACGGTCTTGATGTGACCGATGATATGATATTCTACGGCGATTTTTGGTACACAGGCGGCGAAATGCTTGCGGACAGGATAGCTTCGGGTGACGTGCCTATGCCCGAGGCGGTGGTATGCGCCAGCGACCATATGGCAATAGGTCTTGCAAACCGCCTTGCCGCAAAGGGCATAAAAGTACCCGAACAGGTCATAGTTACGGGCTATGACGGCATTCCCGAAGCGGTGCTCAACGATATCACCATAACCACCTGCGTGCCCGATGTAAAGACAGCGGCGGCAAAGGCTGTGAATATGCTCAGAAAGGAAATGGAGCCCCACAGCGAGCTGAAACCCGTTCCCGAACACAGCGGCAGCGAACTTAGATTATGCGCAAGCTGCGGCTGCCCCGAAAATACAGCTTACATCAAAAAATGTCTCAGCGATTCGCTTTTCAGCTCGGGTAACAAGCTTTCCGACGGCAGCGTGGATATCGGCACATTTCTTGAAAGCTATATGTTTGAGAATTTCGCAGGTGCTTCCGACGTTGATGACTGCCTCATAAAAATATGCGGCTCGGATTACCTCATCACCCCCTACAGCAGATTTTTCCTCTGCCTTAAAGAGGAGTGGCTCAACACCGATGACAGGACGGAAAAGGGATATCCCGAGAAAATGAAAATGGTGATATTCAAGCGTCCTCAGCTGCGTCAGGACGACCCTATGAAGGACTGTTACTCCGCCGATGACAGCAGAAGCGTTTTTGAAACAAAGCTTATGCTTCCCCAGCTTTGGGAAAGCAGCGATGAACCTACCGTGACTTATTTCTCCCCCGTTCACTACATCACCGAAACTCTCGGCTACTGCGCCCTTGAGTGCAGTATGTCTCAGGAGCATATCATCGGCAATGTTTACCGAAACTGGCTGAGAAATGTCAATGCCGCCCTTGAAATGATAAGAGTTCGTGCGGGGCTGCAAATGTTCTCCGAAAGAGACGCTATGACGGGTCTTTACAACCGCCGTGGAATGGCTGCCGAGCTTGACAAGCTGATGCGCACCGCCAAGCCCACCGACAGGGCAATTGTTTTCGTCATTGATATGGACAGGCTCAAATACATAAACGACACCTTTGGCCACTCCGAGGGAGATTACGGCATCAAGACGATAGCCCACGTCACAAGGCAGATATGCAAAAATGACGAGATATGCGTGAGAGCAGGCGGCGATGAGTTCTACATCATCGGAATAGGCGACTACAACTCCATTGATGCTCTTGTCCGTGCAGAGCAGTTCAATCAGGTGCTTGCGGAGACCGACAAGGCGGCGGGCAAACCGTATGAGATATCCGCCAGCATCGGCTGCTGCT
>CAMBJF010000176.1 GCA_945867875.1 uncultured Ruminococcus sp.
AGACAGGCCCGTCCCTCATTGACTTTATTAATAAATATATGATATAATATTATTAATATGGGCTGATAATTTTCTGCGGTCTGCGTACCGAAAGTATCAGACTGCTTTTAAAACCATATTTTGTCAGAAATGACAGAATACGGCATATTACCGCATCGGGAACTTGTGCGGAATAATCACAGGAGGTTTATAATGGAACAACAGACTTATGATTTTGCGAGCTATACTTCGTTTCGGGAAACTGTCAACAATCTGACCGAATCGCTGGAGCAGCTCAGAGAATATGCGGCTTCCCTCAATCTTGAAAACACCGCCCGCTCCATAACCGACATCATCGAAAAATCTGCGGGAGACCACTTTGAAGTGGCTATCGTGGGCGAGTTCAAGCGTGGAAAGAGCACCCTCATCAATGCCCTGCTGGGTCAGGAGGTGCTTCCTGCGGACGTTCTCCCTGCAACCGCTACCCTCAACCGTGTCACCTACAGCAAGGACCCCTATGTTGTTGTGGAATACAAGGACGGTTCAAGCGAAAAGGTCGATATAAACCACCTTGCGGATTATGTTACAAAGCTTTCCTATGAGTCCGAAAAGAAAGCGGAGACTGTCAAGGAAGCTACCGTTTACTATGATACCGACTTCTGCAAAAATCACGTTGACATCATAGACACTCCGGGTCTGAACGATGACGAGCAGATGACCAATGTAACTATGTCTATTCTTCCCGAGATAGACGCAGCTGTTTTTGTCATCAGCGCAAATTCACCCTTTTCACAGTTTGAAAAGGAATTTCTTGAAAATAAGATGCTCACCAGCGACCTGGGTCGTATCATCTTCGCTGTAAACTGCTTCGGCACCTTCTCCAAGGAGGACGAGGACAGGATAGTTGAGACCGTTGAAAAGCGCATCTGCAGCTATGTAATGGATAAGGCTAAGAAGGTAATGGGCGAAAATTCCAAGGAATTTGCCGTTTACAAGCGAAAGATAGGCAAGCCCAAGGTTATCGGCGTTTACGCCAAGAAAGCCCTTATCGCAAAGGAAAACAAGGACCCCGTTATGCTTGAAGAGAGTAATTTCCCCAAGTTTGAGAATGTCCTTGAAACAATGCTCACCAAGGAGAGGGGCTCTATCACTCTCCAGATACTTGCAAACAAGATAATCAGCTCGGGCTCCGAGATAATCAACTCCATCGTTATCCACGAAAATGCCCTCGTTATGGAAACTGACGAGTTTATGGAAAAGTATCAGCTCGCCATTGAGGAAATTGAGGAGATTCGTACCAAGAAGCGTGAGGAATTTGTCCGCATCAACAACGCTGCGAACAAGGTGTTTGAACAGCTCCAGCCTATCCTTGACGACTACTGGATAAAGATAGAGGAAACTGCTATGCAGGTAATCGATGATTACCAGATGGCAGGGGAGGACCTTAAGCGTGAGAAGCTGAAGATAGTTTACGAGAAGCTTACTCAGAAGATAAAGGAAAATATCGAGAACAAGGCACAGCTCATCTGTGAGCAGATCCAGAACGACATCAATGTTGGACTTTCCGAAGAGGCAGTCCGCTTACAGTCGTTCCAGGACGAATTCTTCGAGTCTTTAAACCGCATTCAGGAGCTTTTCTCCGTGCCCTCAAAGCATAACAGAAACGGCGGTGTTGCAGACAGCATCATCGGTTCTGTTATCGGCACAGGCGGTATCGGCGGTCTGTTCATCGGTTTCAGGGAGGCAGGCGTCAAGGGCGCACTTCTGGGCGGTCTTACAGGTCTTACCACTTGGCTTGCAACCTCGTTCCTCCTCGTTACCACTGTTGTGGGCGGTGCGTTCCTCACCCCCGCAGGTATCTGCATAATGGCTCTTGCAGGCTTTGCAGGCACATTCACAGGCAAATTTGCCGTTGACAAGTTCCTGGTTCAGGAACGTATTGACAAGTTCAAGGTGAATATGAAATCCACCGTCAAGAAGCAGTTCCACGAAATGAAGATAAATTCGGACTTCACCGAATCCGTCCGTCAGCAGGTATATAACTCATTCTCGGGACTTAAGGCTCAGATCGAGCAGGAGACCGAAATTATCCTTAAGGATACTCAGAAAACTCTCGATGACTTAAACGACGTTAAGCAGCAGAAGAAAGTTATGTCCGACAACGAAAAGATCAGGCTCCAGAGCATTGCCGAGAATGTGGGCGGTATGCTTGCGGATACATATAATCTCCACAGGTCTCTCACCGAGATCCTGTCCGATGAAGAATAAGAGGAGGGCAGGCAATGACAGATTCTTACAATCCTCTTATGGATATAAACACGTCATTCTGCGACTATCTTGTTGAGAGAACACGTTCCTATCAGGAGCACGTTGTAGGCGGAACTCTCGACTATGCGTTTGACGCTGATTTTGCAATGCGTCAGAAAATAGGCGGTATATCGGGCTGGTCAAGGCTTTACAAGGCAATCGTGAGCAACGATATCCCCGGCCGCTTCAAGAGATACTTCCAGAGCAGCGACAGCGCAAGCTCAATGCAGTATGCAAAGGCGTATGAGGCTGCAAAAAAGTGCAGCGAAAGATTGCAGATAAGTCTCCCTGTTGTCCTCGTGAGAAAAGCGGGAGATGTCCCCGAGATAATGTCAATGGCGGGTGAGGGAATTGAGCCCTGCATCGTTATGACAAGCGACATTGCGGAGAATTTTTCCGCCGATGAGCTGAGATATCTCGTCGGCTGCGAATGCGGAAGATTACAGAACAGGCACTCTGCCTTCAACTATGCCTTCACATACCCCGGCATCAGCAGGGGAGACGTTTCCGCAGAGGCTGAAAGCGGCGGAAAGAGCAATGTGAGAGAGCTGAACTATGTCCTTAACAAGTGGATAATCTCAGGCGACATCACCGCCGACAGAGCGGGCATAATCTGCCTCGACAACCCTGCGGATTTCCCAAGGATATACGCTTCCGTAAGACAAAAAGGCGTTCCCGATTCTTTCGGAAACGTTAACAAAAATATTGACATCGACTCTATTTTAAAGCACTACGAGACCCTCCATATCACCCCTGTCAGGGACCTTAATATGGACGGCTGTTCGCCCGACGAAAGGCGCATCGCCGCAGCAATGGAATTTATCGGCTGTGAGATACTTTACATCTGGCGGCCCGACCTTTCTGCGACTTCGGGCCACGTGGGCAGCAAGCAGTCTCTTGAGATACGCTGTGATATCATTGCAAATTCCGACAGCGGTCATACTGCGTAAAGGAGGAGTCCTCAGATGGAAAAAAATTACGATAACGCCGCTGCCGATATAGCATTTGTCCGTGGTGAGCTTTCAAAGCTTGTAAGCGACCCCGAGCTTGTGGCGATTCTCGGCGATGAGGCTGTGGAGAGAATGTCCAAGTGGGATTCCATTATCGCAAAGAAAATGGATCAGCCTTTCTCTCTTATGGTCACAGGCGATTTTAAACGTGGAAAAAGCACCATAATAAACGCAATTCTCGGACGCTCTATCGCACCCGTGAACGTTGCCCCCGAAACATTTACCGTAAACTGCATTTCATACGGCGAGCGACCCTCAGTTGAGGCTGTGCTCAAAAATGAAAAGCGTGTTACCCTTACCCCCGACGACCTGAGCCGTGACAGGCTCTCGGACCTGCTGGATTTCTTCCCCGGTGAGCTTGATTATGTTGATGTAAGAAGCGATGCACCCATTTTAAAAGAAATTCAGATAGTTGACACTCCGGGTCTCAGCGACCTTGATGACCTTGATACTCAGGTAAAAGAGTTTCTCGTAAAGGCGGACGCACTTATCTATGTCGCATCTGCGCTGTCGCCCTTTTCCGAGTCCGAGCAGTTCTTCATTGCCGAGCACATCGTGCCCCAGAATTTCAGCAAGGTGTTCGTGCTTGTGAATATGATAGACGCTATGGATTCTATGGAGGATATCGAGAAAATCGTGGGACGTATCCGTGACATATGCTCACAGCTTATCCCCAACGCCGAGGTCTACGGCATCAGCGGTATCGACGAGTACCGCAGAAAGATAGGTCTCAACCGCCCCGATATCAAGGGCTTTCAGGATTATTACGAGAACCAGTTCCTTAAATTCGAGCTTGCCCTTTCAAGGGAAATTATAGTTCAGAAGGACACTATCCGTACCCAGCGAGTGTTCTCAATGCTCCGTCTTATGCTGACAGACACCCTTAACCGTCTGAATATGATAAGCGATATGATGAAGATGGACAGGGAAAATCTGGACAAGCTTTCCGTTGATTTTGAGCGTGAATGCACAACTCTTGCGGCGGCTCTCGAAAGCCAGAAGCCCAAGATAATCCTGTCCATCACCGAGATGATGCAGGAAGCGGAGCACTGGATGTATGAGTTCTTCACAAAGCTCAGAGAGGACATTCTTGCCTGCCGAACCACCGCCAAGGACGAGGACGTGGAGAGACATTTCTACTCCTATCTTATGGACAAGGTGGGCGAGGCGTACAGAAAATGTCTCGAGATACACCACTCCCGCCTTAACGACGTCATAAACGATATGGCGGCGGAGCTTTCAAGAAAGCTTGGCATTGAAAATCTTGCTGGAGCAAGAATTTCCTGCAGCGAGACCGTCAACGTTAACACCTTTGTTGCGGACAAGATAAGAGAGGCGGCTTCACAGGGCGCTGACCGTGAAATGGGCTTCCCCTCCACCACTATTCCGTTCTTCAAGAACATTCTGAAAAAGAAGCGCCAGTCTGAGATAATCGACTCGGCTCTTGAAAATTACGATGACATCAGAAACAACACTATCAAGGATCTGAAGGTGTGCTACAAAAATCTTGAGGAATTTGCGGTTTCGCAGCTTGACGAGATATACAAAACTCAGGTGGCTGTAGGCAGGGAAACTGTTGCGGCGGCAATGGAAATGGCTAAGTCCCGAAAGGATTCCGAGCTTCTCAGCAGAAATCTTGAAAAGGCTTCGGAAATTGTTATCGGTGCAGTTTCGGTACTAAAAAAATATTGATGATATTCAAAAAAGCGGCAGATTTTCGGGTCTGCCGCTTTTGTTCATCAGTATTACGGTATATTTTTCATAGAAAATTAAAAGTTATCTATATGCAAAATGAC
>CAMBJF010000177.1 GCA_945867875.1 uncultured Ruminococcus sp.
GTTATAATGCTCTGACGATGAATACATATATACTATATAATATTTGCGGGGTAATTTCCTCCTGCGGAAATGGAGTCGATCCGAAAAAATGATAAATAAAGATAAGATTCAGAGGGTGGATATTTATGATGAAAGCGGCAAGAGAGTCCTTTCCACAAAGTCCTTCCTCTTCCCAAGAGATTTTTTCAAGATAAAGGGCTACGAGCTTGTGGCGATAAAGGGCAATAATCTTCCTCAGCTTTCAAAGGGAGAGCATATCACCGTTATATTTGAATACTTAAACGGCACACGTATCGAATGCCGCACCAAGGCAGACCTCAGCACCGATCTCCAGCTCAATTTCCACGTTGACGACGGAATGATACTCGAGGAGCGCAGAGGTTCATACAAGGTCACTACCCCAGATGCAATTGCAAAGATACTGCATATCGCACGTGGTGAAGATGAGGTCATTCGCCCAGAGGAGCCGTACATCGCATCTATCATCAATATAAATCTGACAGGCGTGCTTATGAAGTGCGACTTTGAATTTGCTGAGGGCGACATTGTGAGAATGAGTCTCCTTGACGACCCCATTGAGATAAATTCCGAGATACTCCGCCGTCAGCTTGATGATAACGGCGAACTTGTGGGCTACGGCTGCCATTTTCTTGATGTTACCCCCCAGCAGGAGGAAAAAATAGCACGATTTATCTTCAATTGTCAGCTTGCCGAAAGAGAACGCAGGAAGAACGAGGGACGGTAAGAAATGAGCAAAGTCATTGCGGTCACAAATCAGAAAGGCGGCGTGGGAAAGACAACGACCTGTGCCGCCTTTGCAGGCATATTCAGAAAAAACGGCAAGTCTGTCCTTGCGGTTGACCTTGACCCCCAAGGAAATCTTTCCTTTTCCCTTGGCGCAGAGGACAACGGCTTTACCGTTCACGATGTTATGAAGGGCAGATGCTCTCTTGAAGCTGCGGTGAAGCACACGGATATATGCGACGTTCTCACATCGAACATTCTTCTTTCGGGAACGGAGCTGGAGCTTGACGGCAGGGACAGAGAATTTGTCCTGAAACGTGCACTGGAGCAGGCTCAGAGCAAATATGACGCAATAATCATCGACACTCCCCCCGCCCTGTCCATACTCACAATAAACGCATACACCGCCGCAGATGACCTCATTATCCCAATGACCCCTGAAGTCCTTTCACTGCAGGGGATATCCCAGGTCAAGGACACCATTCTTGCGGTGAAAAAATACTATAATAAAGGGCTTGACGTAAGGGGCATTCTCCTTACACGATACAGCTCAAAATATCTTCTCAGCGAGGAGGTGGCTGAAATGGCGGAGATAATTGCAGATCAGCTTGGCACGAAAATTTTCGACACCCGAATATCCGCCTGCATAGCCGCTGCCGAAGCCCCCGCACACCAGCAGACCATCGTGGAATATTCCCCGAAATGCCGTGCGGCGAGGGAATACACAAAACTTGCCCGCGAGCTTTATCCCGAGCTTGCGGGAGGAATATAAAAGTCTGACCTATCTTTGAAAGGAGACTGCCTATGCCGCCAAAGACTCACAAAACGCCCCAACTTATGAAGCTCATAACGGGCGGGTCAAAGGTGTCAAACCCTCTTCTTGACGAGAATTTCAAGGAAGAGATGATTCGCTCACGGAATAACCCTGCCCCCGTGAAGCCCGTCCCCTCAGATGACGGCGGAACGGAAATAAATGTGACCTCCGAGCTTATTTCACAGTGGCTCCCCCTTGTAATGAAGCGGTTCAACGTATGCTCCTGCGAAAAATGCTATGCGGACGCAATGGTCGATGCATTTGATGAGATACGTCCCGTTATCGTCAAGGTAAAGAGCGAAGCCGACCTTGAAAGGGCGCAGAAAATAAAGCTTGACAGGGAGCAGTCCGTGCTTATGCAGCTCATAAGGATAGTTGTGAAGCGGAAAAAGCTGCCGAGACACGATATAAAAGGTGATAAAAATGGATAAAATAAATGAGATGAATGCGGACGAGCTTATAAAAATGCTTGACGGATATATGGAAAGCGGCGGAAGCTACCTTAAAGCCGCCGACGGAAAGATACTCACGGATATGTCAAGCGGCAAAAGCGAGTCGGAGCGCACAGATGCGGCGATACTTACCGACAGGGAAAACTTTGTATGCCCCACCTGCGCCGATATCCCCAACATTATGAGCAGCCGCCCCGATAACGAATAAGGAGAAATATGCCCACAAAAAAGCAGATAGCAGAGCAGGTCGTGAACGGGCTGGAGCTTATCTATCCCGACGCAAGATGCTCTCTTGAATATGCCCACCCCTATGAGCTGATGATAGCGGGGCGGCTTTCCGCCCAGTGCACCGATGCACGGGTGAACATCGTAACGAAAGACCTTTTCGCAAAGTTCCCCACCCTCAAAAGCTTTGCGGACGCCGACCCGGAGGAAATTGCAGAAATTATCCGTCCCTGCGGACTGTACAAGACCAAAGCCAAAAGCATTCACGAAATGGCGCATCAGCTTTACTATGACCTTGACGGAAAATTTCCCGACAGCATTGAGGAGCTGACAAAGCTCTCTGGCATCGGCAGAAAGACCGCCAACCTCATAATGGGCGATGTCCACGGCAAGCCCGCAATAGTTGCTGACACCCACTGTATCCGCATAACAGGCCGTTTCGGGCTCACCGATTCAAAGGACCCCAAAAAGGTTGAAGCGGACCTGAGAAAGCTTATCCCTCCCGAAAAAAGCTCGGACTTCTGCCACAGACTGGTGCTTTTCGGCAGAGACACCTGCTCTGCGAGGAAGCCCGACTGCGAGCACTGCAGGCTGAGAGTTTATATGGACGAAAATCTTAATAGCTTTAAGTGCAGGGTTTGATGAAACACGAAGCTCCCCCGATTTTTCCGTCGGGGGAGCTTATTTTATTTCACAGCTATCTGTGCCTTTTCGCTCTTCTTGTATTTAAGTCTCAGGTTGTCGGTGATAAGTGCGATAAACTCGCTGTTTGTGGGCTTGCCTTTACCCACGCTGACGGTGTAGCCGAAAAGGTTCTGAATGGTGTCAAGGTCTCCCCTGTCCCAAGCTGTTTCGATTGCGTGGCGGATAGCCCTCTCCACCCTTGAAGCGGTGGTGTTGAAGCGCTTTGCTACGGTAGGGTAAAGGAGCTTTGTAACGCTTTCCAGCATCTCCTCGTCTTCAAGGCTCAGAAGTATCGCCTCTCTCAGGTAATGATATCCCTTGATGTGAGCGGGAATGCCTATCTGGTGGATAATTTCGGTAACGACCACCTTCATATCCTCCTTCAGCCTTGGATCATCGGGAGGCAGCTCCATCTGAACGGCGCTTCTTATCACATTTGTGAGCATATCGCAGTCAAAGGGCTTGAGCATAAAATATGCATTCTCCATTGACATTATCTGCCTTTCCGCAAACATATTCCTGTAAGATGATGTGACGATGAAAAAGGGCTTATGTACAAAGCTGTCACAGCGCTTTATAAGCTCGGCTGCGTCTATTCCGGGGATAATGCTGTCAACGATGACCACATCGGGCTCCTCGCTTCGGATAGCTTCAAGGAGCAATAACCCGTCGCTGTCTCTCGTTACCGCAAAAAATCCTCTTCCTCTCAGTGAATTTGCCAGCATACAGCCAAATTCCTTGCTTTCGTCCCCGATAATAACCTTGATCTTGTCGTTCATTGCCATTCTTCCTTCCTGATGTTTGTTTTTATTATAAATTTGATATCTACGATTAACCGTTGACATAATATTATCACATATTTTTTAATTTTGCAATAGTTTTTGCGGTTTTTTGGATAGAGATAATCCCCCTTAAACCTTGTTATTTACCGTATTTTAATCTAAAGTCAGATAAGTTTACACCGACCGCCATCGTTCTGCATTTTTTATCAATGATATTTTAACGTGTATTTAACACTTTCTCAACATTATTTTTTGTCTTGTCATCGCCCGAAGCCGTATCCGACATAATCCGTGCCAATTCTGCATATAAATATGGTACTGTCGGAAAAATGCAATTTTTTGCAGTCAAAATCCTGCAATCCTGCAAAATTTCATTGACATAAGCATTCGGGTGATGTATAATGAAATGTAAGAATAACCCCGCATTAAAATGACATAATAGGTATATTATGAATTGCGGGAGGTTTTTTCTGTGAGGGACAACAATTTCAGTCAGAGTGCCGATGAAAACGAAAACTCGGCTTCTTCCGAGCTTATCGACAGGGCGGAGCTTATCGAACGGACGGGACAGGCTGTTTCGGAAAATTCAAAGCACCTTATCCACTGTCTCACCGTCATCGGGCAGGTGGAGGGGCATTATGCCGCCCCTGCGGGCACAAAGACCACTAAATATGAACACATTATGCCTGCGCTTGTTGCCATTGAGCAGGACCGCTCCATTGAAGGGCTGCTCATTATCTTAAACACGGTGGGAGGCGACGTTGAAGCGGGTCTTGCCATTGCCGAGCTTATTTCGGGTATGAAAACGCCTACGGTGTCGGTAGTGCTGGGCGGCGGCCATTCTATCGGCGTGCCGCTGGCGGTGTCGGCAAAGCTTTCCTTTATCGTGCCAAGCGCCACAATGACCATTCACCCCGTGCGAATGAACGGGCTTGTGCTGGGCGTTCCCCAGACCCTTTCCTATTTTGAGGCGATGCAGAAGCGCATCACGGGCTTTGTGTGCTCAAACAGCCGCATCTCTCCCGAAAGATTTTCCGAGCTGATGATGAACACAGGTGAGCTTGTTCTCGATATGGGCACGGTCATTGACGGTGAAACGGCGGTAAAAGAGGGGCTTATTGACAGGCTGGGCGGTCTTTCCGATGCTATCGAGGCGCTGTATGAGCTTATCGAAACGGGTGAGCCAAGATATCCCGACAATGATGAAAAATAACTGCATATCCCCTGCATTTCTTCGCAGTGCTGCGGAGAAATGCAGCTTTTGATACTTAAGTAATCTAATATGTCTTTCCCCGCCTGCGGCGGGGAAAGACACCCCCTAAATACTGTCTCTTATACACATCTCCGAGCCCACGAGACGCTACGCTATCTCG
>CAMBJF010000178.1 GCA_945867875.1 uncultured Ruminococcus sp.
AAGACACACGCACCTCAAACGTGCCTGTCTGCCTATTCCAGCACTCTCGCATATTTAACTGACCCGTCTCAGTCAGCTTTTATATTATATCACACTAATATTTATTTGTCAAGCATTTTTTGAAATTTTTTTCAGGACTTTCCAAAATTCAAATTCTACGGAGCGTTTATTGAAATTTCAGCGGGAATGGTTTAGAATATAATAGAGCTCGGAAATCGGATGAAGAAAGGAATGATACAAAATGAACTGCTACGAAGCGGGAAAGCTTATCAGAAGCAGGCGTATGGAGCTGGGGCTTACCCAAAAAGCTCTTGCGGATAAAATGAACATCAGCGACAAAACCGTATCAAAGTGGGAAAGGGGACTTGGTTTCCCCGACGTTAATCTTATAGCGGAGCTGTCGGAAATACTTTCCCTCAGCATCGAAAGCCTTATTTCGGGCAAATGCTCACAAAACGAATTTATGGAGGTAAATATGAAAAACAGTATCTATCACGTATGCCGTCAATGCGGCAGCATCACCGTAAGCACAGGCAAGGCGGAAGTTACCTGCTGCGGCGAGAAGCTTGAACCCATGGAGGCGAAGAAAGCGTCAGATGAGCAGAAACTCTCCGTTTCACCCGTTGAGAACGAATGGCTCGTAACTGGGGACTGCCCTATGACCAAGGAGGACTATGTTTCTTTTGCGGCATTCTTCACTTCCGAAACTATGTATATGGTCAAGCTCTATCCCGAGTGGGACCTATGCTTCCGTATCCCCGGCAGAACAAGCGGAAAGCTTGTGTGGTACAGCAAAAAACAGGGGCTGCTTTATCAGTATGTACTTTAAATATAGTATCCGTCTGTGAACACATCTATTGACAATTTTTTCTTTTTATGGTATAATATTTATTGCAGAAAGCTCTGCATTAAACAAAACTTTGAAAAGAGGAAAAAATGAGAAAGCTTATTGACATCACATCACTTCTCTGCGGTATAGTTGCCATCGTTTCCCTGATATTTGGCATCAGGGTGCTCACAGGTCACGGATATTTTATCGGTCTTGCGCTGTTTTCAATGACCAAACAGGGCACAGTGTTCGGATTTATCGGAAATATTATCGGTATAGCAGTTACCTGCGGCGGATTCGGAGCTATGGGCTTTTATGGTCTCACATCGCCCCGCAGTGCATCAAGCAGAAAAAATGCATTCATCTGGGGACTTGTAATGTCGGCAATATGCCTGGTTTCCCTTGTTTGCAGCATTTTTGCGGGCAGCATTAATTTCGGCGATATTATTTTCCTTGCCCTCCCTCTTATTTATACATACGGAATTTTCAAATCGGCTTAAATGACATAAAACAGGTGCTGTCATACTTAATAGTACGGCAGCACCTTTTGTGTTAACTGGCAATATCGCACAGAAAATCAGCAGTATAATTGGCATAAAATTACAAAACTCTAAAATCATATCAAAAATATAGGAAAACCTCTTGACAAATTTTGCAGGGTGTTATATAATATGCTTACAGTCAAACACTACTAATTGAATAGGAATGGTGGTAATTAATGCTTCTTATCAATAAACCATACTACGGACGAATGTGCCGCTGCTAACCTTTAACATCAGACAATGATTCGATTTATATAACCAAACAAATTTAAGAAAAGAGGAATTTTATTATGGCACAGATCACAGATACATCAGCTTGGGGCTTTGAAACAAAGCAGCTTCACATTGGACAGGAAAATGCAGACCCTGCTACAGATTCAAGAGCAGTTCCCATTTATCAGACAACTTCCTACGTTTTCAAGAACTCCGCTCACGCAGCAGCACGTTTCGGTCTTGCGGACGCAGGCAATATTTACGGCAGACTTACAAACTCCACTCAGGACGTTTTCGAGCGCAGAGTAGCGGCTCTTGAGGGCGGCGTTGCAGCTCTCGCAGTTGCATCAGGCGCAGCAGCTATCACATATACATTCCAGAACCTCGCCGCAGCAGGTGACAACATCGTTTCCTCCAAGACTATCTACGGCGGTACATACAACCTCCTCGCACACACTCTTCCCCAGTACGGCATCAACACCACTTTCGTTAATATCCACGATCTTGACGAAGTTAAGAACGCTGTTAAGCCCAACACAAAGGCTATTTTCCTTGAGACCCTCGGCAACCCCAACAGTGATATTGCAGATATTGACGCACTTGCTGAGATCGCTCACGCCAACAAGATACCTCTCGTTATCGACAGCACCTTTGCTACTCCTTATCTTCTCCGTCCCATTGAGCACGGCGCAGATATCGTAGTTCACTCCGCAACAAAGTTCATCGGCGGTCACGGAACAACTCTCGGCGGCGTTATCGTTGACAGCGGCAAGTTCGACTGGGAAGCAAGCGGCAAGTTTGCATCTCTCGTTGCCCCCAACCCCAGCTACCACGGCGTTTCCTTTACAAAGGCTGCCGGTCCTGCTGCATTTGTAACAAAGATAAGAGCTATCCTCCTCAGAGATACAGGTGCGACTATTTCTCCCTTCAATGCATTCCTGCTCCTTCAGGGACTTGAAACACTTTCTCTCAGAGTTGAACGTCACGTTGAGAATGCTCTTAAGGTCGTTGAGTTCCTTAAAAATCACCCCGCTGTTGAAAGCGTAAATCACCCCTCACTTCCCGACCACCCCGACCACGCTCTCTATGAGAAGTATTTCCCCAACGGTGCAGGCTCTATCTTCACCTTTGAGGTAAAGGGCGGAGCTAAGGAGGCTCAGGAGTTTATCGACAGACTTCAGATATTCTCTCTCCTTGCAAACGTTGCAGATGTTAAGTCCCTTGTTATCCACCCCGCAAGTACAACTCATTCTCAGCTTACCGAGGAAGAACTTCTTGATCAGGGTATCAAGCCCAATACCGTAAGACTTTCTATCGGCACCGAAAGCATCAAGGATATCCTTGCAGACCTCGATCAGGCTCTCAGAGGCTAATAATTACATAAAGACAGCCGCCCCGATACAGTGTGTCGGGACGGCTTTTTTATGCTCTGATCACTTGTTGTTTACGTAAATAACTCTGCCCTCTCTTCGTGGCTTTGCCTCGGGAATGGGCTTGTCGGAATAGCCTAAGATGCAGTTGCCGATACCCTTGTATTTCTCGTCAATGCCCCATTTTTTCATAAGAGCCTTGCCCTCTTCAGTCTCAAACACCTCTTTTGCACGGTGTATCCAGCAGGAGTCAACGCCCAGAGAGTGTGCGGCATTCATAAGGTTGCCCATTACAAGTGAGCCGTCCTCAATATAGGTGTGAACGGTGCTGTCAGCGAAAACGATAATTACCGTTCCTGCTCCGTAAAATGGATCGGTGTTAGTGCCCATAACAGCGGCATTCATCATTGACAGGTCGGAGATAAGGTCCTTGTTGCGGACTGCAACCATAACAGTTGCCTGTCTGCCCATTCCGCTTGCGGCATATTCTCCTGCTTCGAGTATTTCTTTCAGAACATCATCGGGCACGGGTTTTCCATCATATGAACGAACGCTTCTGCGCTCTTTGAGGCACTTTATTACTTCATTCATCTAAAAAACTTCCTTTCTGTTTCAGCCGATGACTACAACATCATCGGTCTGTTCTTTGAGTGAAATATCGGATATTTTTACGTCAATGCCCGCCTTGTCAGCCATTTTGTGAGCCTTGGCAATTATACGGACTTTGTTTTTCTCAAATGCTTTGAGTATCATTTCGTCCTGCTTTTTCTTAGGGATAAACTTGAGGAAATTTTCAAGCACACCGGGAGTCTCCGCAGCATTTCTCACCATATCTGGCAATGGCAGATCCTCTTTTTTTATATATGGTAGCAGGGCACGTATGGTCTGAGCGTAATCAAGCTCATCAATATCTATTTTCAGTTCAAATTTCATTCGGCTGTCCTTTCTGTTTGTGAAATTTCATAGGGATAAATTCGTGAGAAAATCGGACCTGCATACCGTTTCATCATTTCGATGTAGCCGTTTGTATCAAGATGAGGTGAAGTGCCCATTACATCATAGGTAACACCGCCCTCGGTTATCTGACAGTCAACAGGTACAAGACCGTTGTGCATATAAAAATTTCTTCGCTTTACACGTTCATCATAATTTTCAGCATTTTTGTCGAGCGTTTCAAGAGCAAGAAAGAACTGCTGACCGTCATACATACGTCTGAGCGTGCGGATAATTGCGGAGCCGTAGCCCTTGCCCCTTTCAGTGTCTGAGACTGCAAGATAAAAGAGATAGGAAAGCTTGTCCTTTGAAATAACATAGGCAAGACCTACCCATTTATTGTCAGCATATATCGCCCAGAAGTCCACATTATCGCTGCCCGTTTTGGCTGTAAGCATAAAAAAGGGAGGGCGTTCCTCGGGCGGAAAAGCATCATGGTAAAGAGTTTTGACCTTTTTGTATTCGGGGAGTGCCGAAGTGACTCTTCTTAGGGTCATTCGCATTTTGTGATCATTCCTTTGTGTGTTATATTTTTGGGGCGTTCTTTTGTGAACACCCCATATTTTTTAAAGCGGCTTTTTTCTGTGTGTTGTGAAAATATCCTCATAATCGCCCTGTGTGGGAGGGGGCTTGATATCGTCCATTCGTGTGCTGTCGGGATCGGTCTTTGCCCGCTTCATTCTTGCGGCAAATTCTTCTCCAGATGTGCGGCGGTTGGGGCGGTGCATATATATTTCCGCATTAAATCCGGGATATCCGAACTGCCCTTTAAGATAATCAAGCTTCGGATATTTTCTCAGGCACAGATACTGTGGGAGAGCGAAAAGAAGGAGTATCGGCATTCCTGCCATAAATCTCTGATATATTATCATTATCAGTATTACTCTTGCAAGAAACGCAGCCAGCGCCGCAGCCGTCCAGCCCTCTTTTTTGCAGGAAGAAAGCACGCTCAGCGGCACAGAGCCTATTGCAATCAGGCTTTCAATGAGAGAAAAAAATGAAAACTCATTAAAATTTCCCAGATGCGCGGGCAAAAGAAGTGCTTCGCAGAATGCCACAAACCCGTATATTATAACG
>CAMBJF010000179.1 GCA_945867875.1 uncultured Ruminococcus sp.
ATAGCGTAGCGTCTCGTGGGCTCGGAGATGTGTATAAGAGACAGGGAATATATTATCCCGTCACGTTCAAGGTTCTGGAAAGCCTTTGACACCGTGTTGGGATTGACCCCAAGCTCTTTGGCAAGCTCTCTCACCGAGGGCAGCTTGTCATTTGGGTGAAGCTGTTTTTTCACCGTCAGCTCCACAACACGCTTGTAAAGCTGTTCGTAGATAGGAGTTCTGCTCTGAAGATCAATGTCGAACATTTAGCTGCTCCTTTCCATTTTGTAGCCCATACCGAAAACCGCCTTTATGTACTGGGGATTGTGAGGGTCGGGCTCAATTTTCCCTCTTATCCGTCTGATGTGGTCAACAACTGTGCGGTGAACGCCGTAGGGCGCTTCTTTCCATACGCTTCGGTAGATGTCCTCCACCGAACAGACCCGACCGCAGTTTTCCATAAGATATTCCACGATGCCGAACTGAGTGGAGGTGAGCTTCACCTCTCTGCCCTGAGCGAAAAATTCCCGCCGCTTCCTATCCACCGCAAGGCTGCCGTTGACGATAGTGTCGGGTATGGCTTCGGTCGGGGGCAGGCTGTAGAAATATCTCCTTAACATCGCCGCCGTCCTTGCGGTAAATTCATTCCTGCCGAGGCTGTCCGCCGAAAGGCATATGTCCGCACCCTTGTCCAGAGCTACCGTGCGGTATATCTCGTCGCAGGAGTGGGAGACGGTCATAATGGGAATGTCAGAGCTGCTGCGAATGGCTTCGATCTCCGAAAATCTGGGAGCGGAAATTCCACCGTCGCAGATTATCGCCATAGAAATGCCCTCAAAGCTCTGGGGCAGTGATGATGAGCTTTTTGAGAGAATGCTGCCTGTTTTCAGAAATGACTGAAGTCTTGCTCCCGAACCCGTTTCATCGGGAGAGTATATCCATACAAGGGGCTTGATATCCGTCATAGCTGTCCGTCCTTTCTGTATTATCTGTATTAACTGTATTAGCTTGCGTAATACAGTTATACCACACACCGACAGATTTGTCAAGTGTTTTCATAATTGGTAAAGGATTACAAAAGGTTACATTTTGGTAACAATGCTTGTTCACAGTTTGTTTACCGTCATTGTTCGGCAAATTTGTACATATCCCTCTTGAAAAATTTTTCAAATGGTGTATAATATAAATATGTATGCCGACTTTTGTAATAATGGAGGATTATTATGGCGGAAAAGAAATTCAGCGTAACTTTAAAGGAAATCATTGACGAGTTCCATCTTGAAACTATCCATCTTCCTATGGACGCTTCAAAGCTCCTTGTTATCGAGACCGAGATAAACCGTCCGGGACTTCAGCTTTCGGGATTTTACGAATATTTCAACAACGAGCGTATCCAGATAGTGGGAAAGGCAGAGTTTGCCTACCTTGCAACTATGGAGGAAAGCGTGAGAAAGGAGCATCTTGAAATGCTCTTTGCCCAGCACGTTCCCTGCATAATCATCACCCGTGAGCTGCCCTATTTCCCCGAAATGCTTGACCTTGCCCGTCAGTATGAGATACCTCTTCTCCGCTGCAAGGACAGCACATCGAGCTTTATGTCCGCACTTATCGCCTATCTTAACCTGCATCTTGCTCCGAGGATCACCCGTCACGGCGTTCTCATTGAGGTCTACGGCGAGGGAATGCTTATCCTCGGCGAAAGCGGCGTAGGTAAGAGCGAAACTGCCGTTGAGCTTATCAAGAGAGGTCATCGTCTTGTTGCCGATGATGCCGTTGAGATAAGAAAGGTCTCAAACATCAGCCTTGTTGGTTCATCTCCCGAAAATATCCGCCATTTCCTTGAGCTTCGTGGCATCGGTATCGTAAATGCCCGCCGCCTCTTCGGTATGGGTGCCGTAAAGGTAACGGAGAAGATCGATATGATAGTTGAGCTTGAGCCTTGGGACAGCGAAAAGGTATATGACAGAATGGGCGTTGACAGCGAATATACCTCCATTCTCGGCGTAAAGGTGCCCTGCTCTACGATCCCCGTAAAGCCCGGACGTAACCTTGCAGTAATTCTTGAAGTTGCCGCAATGAACAACCGTCAGAAGAAAATGGGCTATAACGCCGCTCAGGAGCTTCTTGACAACCTTGGTCTCGAGACCGAGCATAAAGAAACTGTCAAGAAATGGGATATCTATTAATAACCAACTGATTATTTGCAGACCTCGGAGCTTTCGGGGTCTGCATTTTGGAAAAGGGAAAAGCAGATGAAAATAATCGCAGATATGCACACACATACCGTGGCTTCCACCCACGCATACTCCACCGTCAAGGAAATGACCGAGGCAGCCCGTGACGCAGGGCTGGAATTTCTCGCCATAACCGACCATACCCCCGCCTCCACCGACGGCCCCCACATATGGCACTTCCATAATCTCCACAAAGCCATTCCCCGTGAGCTTTTCGGGGTCAAGATAATATACGGCGCAGAGTCAAGCGTTACCGACTTTGATGGGCATATCGACCTGCCCGACGAGGAATGCAGAAAGCTTGACTGGATAATCGGCTCGGTGCACACGGATATCCTCTCCTCGGGAACATTGGAGCAGAACACGAATGCATATCTGGGACTAGCGAAAAATCCTCTTGTTGACGTTATCGGTCACCCCGCCACAATAAAATTCCCCTTTGATTACGAAAAGGGCATAAAGGCGTTCAAGGAATATGACAAGCTTGTGGAAATAAACGAGAGCACACTTCTTTGGAAAAATTCCGAGAAGAATTACCGTGAAATAATCCCTCTCTGCAAGAAATATGACGTTAAGCTCATAGTCAATACCGATTCCCACTTCTTTGCCTCCGTGGGAAAGGTTGAACGCTCCCTGCAGCTCCTCGATGAATTTGACTATCCGCAAAAGCTTGTGGTAAATACGGACAGAGAACTGCTCATTGAACGGATAAACAGAAAAAACGGCATAATTTTCAGCTGATTTGCGGCATAATGGATATGGGTGATCTGAAATGACGATGAACGATATAGAAAAAATAAAAGCCCTGGCAAATTTGCTGGGCTTTGAATACTCGGAAAATGTACCTCTCAGCCGATACACCACCTTCGGCATCGGCGGAAACTGTCCCCTGATGATAGAAGCGTCCGACGAGATGGGGACGGCAGAGCTTGTCAAGACCCTTTCGACGGAAAAGCTCCCGTTTTACATTATCGGAAAAGGTTCCAACCTCCTTGTTGAGGACGGAGATATCCCAATGATATTCATTCATATGGGCAAGGCTTTTTCGGACATTTCCCTTGAAAACGGTGTTATTACCTGTCAGGCGGGGACGATGCTTTCCTCGGTCAGCGCCTTTGCCCGTGACAACAGCCTTACGGGGCTTGAATTTGCCTACGGCATTCCGGGAAATATGGGCGGCGCCGTGTATATGAATGCAGGTGCATACGGCGGTGAGATGAAAGATGTTGTCATCTCTGTCACAGCCTGCGATTTTTCGGGAAATATCCGTGAGTTCACCGCCGGTGAGCTTGATTTCAGCTACCGTCACAGCGTTTTCACAGGCGGGGGATATGTTATCCTCTCCGCCAGGCTCCGTCTTACGGCAGGGGACAATACAGCCATAGCCGCAAGAATGGCGGAACTTACTGAAAAGCGCCGTGAAAAGCAGCCCCTTGAATACCGCAGTGCAGGCAGCACATTCAAGCGTCCCGCAGGTACATTTGCGGCTCTCCTCATCGAAGAATGCGGCTTAAAGGGCTATTCCTGCGGAGATGCACAGGTAAGCGAAAAGCACAGCGGCTTTGTGGTAAACAAGGGCGGTGCATCGTTTGCCGACGTTATGAACGTTATCGACCACGTTAAAAAGACGGTTTACGAAAAAAGAGGCATAATGCTTGAATGCGAGCCTGAGATAATCAGGCGTGGATAATCACCCGAGCTTCTCAATTACCCCGCAGGCAATTTTTGCTCCCGAATTTCCCGAGGGCTGAGTGTGAAGATCATCGGGCATTGCGTGGATTATCACAGTCCTGCCCATAATTTCATCGGGCGTGAAGCGGTCGGTCACAAAGGCAAGCTGCGCCGTGCCGCCTTTGTCGGGAAACAGCGGCGGCATATCCCCCGAATGGCAGGGGTGAGGGCAGCTTCCCTTGTCATAATGACTTCCCGCATCTGCAAACGGGTCCTCGGTATTTCCGCTGCACTGACCACCGCTGTGTATGTGCATACCAAAGACCTTGCAGCTGCACCCCTCTCCCACAGGCAGACCGTAGACCGAAAAGGTCGCCATAGTTTTGCCGAAGTATGGCACGAAAACCGCATACCCGAAAATATCGGGATATTTTTCACTGCCTCTTATGACTGCTTTTGAATATGTACTTATAAAAAAACACCTCACTTACAGCATTATCATATGCCGCAAGTGGGGTGTTTGACTTTATTTTGGGTTATTTCTGAGCCTCAGGCTGAATAAAAAACTTTTTCACAAAAGGAATGAACATACCGCCCACAGCGTTGCCCATTGTCATTACAAGGAGATACAGCACAGTGTTTGCCGACCAGACCTTTGCGATAGTGAAGTAAAACATATTGGCGATACAGTGCTCATATCCGCTGAGAATGAACGCCATAACAGGCAGAAACACCGCCAGCATCTTTCCAACAGGATTTTCGATTTTTTTAAATCCGTCAGCGGCAATGAACATCAGCATTCCGCAGAAAATGGCAAGAATGAAGATGCTGAGCAGATTATCATTAAACTTCACACTGCAAATCTCCGCCGCCTTTTCACCGATAGAAGCAATTCTCGTGCAGAGTATCATACCGCCCATAATGGCAGTACCCGTCAGGTTTCCCAGCCATATAAGAATAAGGTCGATTATGTAAGATGGCTTGTTTTCCACTGCATATCCCACCTTGCCCGTGAAGAGGTTAAAGCCGAATGAGAGTATCACGAAAAGACCCGTTCCGAAAAGAAACTGTCTCTTATACACATCTGACGCTGCCGACGATATGCAGTGTGTA
>CAMBJF010000180.1 GCA_945867875.1 uncultured Ruminococcus sp.
TACCGATATTGTAGGTCTTGCCCTCAGCAGCGGCGTTGTCGGCAGCGGCTGTGGTGTCTGCTGTGTCGCCTGTGTTTGCGGAACCGCAGCCAACTGCGGTCATCATAAGTGCAGCTGCTGCAAGAGCTGCTGTGAATTTTTTCATTTTCATATGTATTACCTCTCCTATATGCGCTTCACTTTAATGGTTAAAAGCTTTAAAGCGCAAATCTTATAAGTATTATTATAACACATAGAAAGCAAAAAACAACATTATTTTATTTCTAAAAACGGAACAAAAATTCACAACTGTAATGGGTTACAAAAATGCCTTTTATATTCATATGCTGATTGGTCATTATAACAAAAGAGACCCCGTGCAAGTCAAATTGCACAGGGTTTCATTCCGAAAATTATTCTTCCGCACTGAGCACAGGTGATGATTCCTTTTCTCTGAAAATCGCTCCGAAAACAGCTCTCACTATCGGACCAGCAAAGAAAATCTGCCAACAAAGCGCCATAGGGAAATTCTTCACCGTAGTTTCAAGCCACACTGCAATGATCTCGCTGCCTGCATTTTTGAAAAGTATGGTTGCCGCAAGGCTCATAAGCGGGCACATAAAAATCACGGACACAAATGATATGGCAAGGACAAGATGAAAGGGGTTGTCCTTTTCAATGTTCACCATTTTGAAAGCCTTTGCCTTTGCTATCTTTCCCACAATAAAAAAGTCAAGGATAAATGCAATGGGTCCCATTATCGCAAGCTCGTGGAATGCCGATAGAAAGACCTCGTTCTTCATTCCCCCGATGTTCAGCGAGATATTATAGCATATCATCGCATAGACCATAAAGAACACCATTATCACTGTGAAAACTACTTCCTGAAATTTGTTTTTGGGCATAAAAAAATCCTCCTGTAATGATAAACTTAAACTCAGAAAATGTGTTGTTCGTTAATCATTACGGAGAATGTGACGTTTCCAATATAAACCAAATATTCTGTTGTGTTATTATTTTAACATATTTTGCCGCCAAATGTCAAGGCATTTATAACAAAAATCATCTACAAAATTTATGCATAACACACATTTGTTTTTTGTCAAACCTGCTTATTTATAACGGCAGCGGCAATGTTCAGATACGTCGCAAAAATCACCCAAAGAAGATATGGGATATTCAGCACCGCTGCCGGCAGCGACACTTTGCGAAAGCTTGCGATCATCAAAATTATCAGCACAAGCAGCAATATTATCACCCCTGCCGCACCCCAAAGCTCCTCAAATCGGAAGAAAACAATGCTCCAGGAAAAGTTTACGGCAAGCTGTGCGGCATATATCCAAAGTGCCCGCTTTTTGGCTTCATCACTGCCGTCGGACGAATAGACAAGATATGCGGATATGCCCATAAGCGCATAAAGTATGACCCACACCACGGGAAATACCCATGCAGGCGGCATCAGGGGCGGCTGTAAGTATTTGTCAAAAAATCCGCTGAAATTCCCTGTGACAAGCGCTGAAAGTGCCCCCACAAGCTCCGCCGTGACAATAAATATGAACAGCTCGGTATAGCTTTTTATCTTCATAATTCTCCCCCAAAATGCTTTTTATAAAGTTTATGCACAGGAACTGTAAATATGACATATCAGTTAATATATTAACAAATTGTAAAAATACATCTTATACTCTTGATTTTTACTGCATATTGAGCTATAATTGATTTAGCACTCAAAAGATACGAGTGCTAACACTTACAGATACAAAGTGCTAATCATTACATAAATTCTAAGGAAGTGCATTTACTATGGCAGAAACAAAACAGTTCAAAGCAGAATCAAAACGACTCCTTGATATGATGATAAACTCTATCTACACCCACAAGGAGATTTTCCTGAGAGAGCTTATCTCAAACGCCAGCGATGCTATCGACAAGCTTTATTTCAAGTCTCTTACCGATGACAAGGTTGGAATGAACAAGTCCGACTTCGCTATCAACATCATTGCCGACAAGGACGCAGGCACACTGACTATCACCGATAACGGCATCGGTATGACAGCCGAGGAGCTTGAAAACAACCTCGGTATCATCGCAAACAGCGGCTCATTCAAGTTCAAGAACGAGAATGAAAAGAATGACGATGTTGACATTATCGGTCAGTTCGGCGTTGGCTTCTATTCCGCATTTATGGTGGCAAAGGAAGTAAGGGTCCGTTCAAAAGCATACGGCTCTGACAAGGCATATGTATGGACATCAACAGGCGTTGACGGCTATACTATTGAAGAGGACGACAAGGACACCGTGGGCACTGAAATTCGCCTGACCCTTAAGGACGACACCGAAAACGAGAAGTACAGCGAATATCTCAGTGACTTCCGCATCAAGGAGCTTGTTAAGAAATACTCCGATTATATCCGCTTTCCCATTAAAATGGACGTGGAGAAAACCCGCAGAAAGGCTGACGCAAAGGAGGACGATTACTCCGACGAGGCTTACGAGAAATACGTTGAAAACGAAACTCTCAACAGTATGGTTCCTCTTTGGAGAAAGAACAAGAACGAGCTTAAGCCCGAGGATTACAACAATTTCTACAAGGAAAAATACTATGATTACACCGACCCTCTCAAATATATCCACTCCAAGGTGGAGGGCACTACCACTTACGATTCTCTCCTCTTTATACCCGCTCAGGCTCCTTACAATTTCTACTCCAAGGACTATGAAAAGGGTCTCCAGCTTTATTCAAGCGGAGTGCTCATTATGGATAAGTGTGCCGACCTGCTCCCCGATTATTTCTCATTTGTAAAGGGTCTTGTTGATTCCGCTGATCTGTCGCTGAATATTTCAAGAGAAATGCTCCAGCACGATCATCAGCTGAAGCTCATTGCAAAGTCCATTGAAAAGACTATCAAGAGCGAGCTGAAAAAGATGCTGAACAATGACCGTGAGAATTACGAGAAGTTCTGGAAATCTTTCGGTATTCAGCTTAAATTCGGCGTATATGACAACTACGGCAGAGACAAGGACGCCGTTGAGGACCTGCTCCTCTTCACATCTTCCGCTGAAAAGAAGCTTGTGACACTTGATGAATATGTCGCAAGAATGAAGGAAGATCAGAAGTACATCTACTATGCCGCAGGCGACAGCGTTGCTAAGATAGAGGCACTTCCTCAGACCGAGCTGCTCCGTGACAAGGGCTATGAGATACTTTACCTCACCGATAATGTTGATGAATTTGCCGTAAAGGTACTTATGAGACACGGCGAAAAGGAGTTTAGAAACGTTTCCGAGGGCGATCTCGGCATCGACAGCGAGGAGCAGAAGGAAGAGACAAAGAAGCTGTCCGAGGACAACAAGGATATGCTTGCTCTCATCACCGAGGCACTTGGCGGAAAGATAAAGGAATGCCGTATTTCCGACAAGCTGAAATCTCACCCCGTATGCATTTCAAGCTTCGGTCAGATTTCTCTTGAAATGGAGAAGATACTCAATCAGAACCCTCAGAACCAGAAGGTCACCTCCGAAAAGGTGCTTGAGATCAACCCCAACCACAAGATTTTTGCCGCTATGCAGAAGCTTTTCGAGACCGACAAGGACAAGTTCAAGGACTACGCTTCCATTCTCTACGATCAGGCTCTCCTTATCGAGGGAATGCAGATCGATGACCCTGTTGAATTTTCCAACAAGATTTGCAGTCTGATGGCTGAATAATTTCCGAATCATAAGCTTTGCCCCCGATATCAGCCGGTATCGGGGGCATTTTTTATTTGCATAATTTTTCCGCAAGGCTCAGAAATTTTTTCTCCGAAAGTATCTCGTGGGTGACAAAGCCGCCGTTATAAAAAAGAGCCGAGACCGTCCACACCGCAGGAGCATTCTGCGCTTTCTCTGCGCTGTTTATATGAATGCATTTGAACGGGATATTATTATCCGCCGCCGCTTTTTCGATAATTGGCACATACTTTGCATTGAACGGACACTGACTTGTATAGTAAAGCACAAAGCCATTATCATCTGCTTTCGGGTGCTTTGCACTCTCCTTAAATTTCGGCACGGCAGCATTTTCATCAAATGGAAGATACATAAGAGTGTAGTACGGCTCTGCACTGTCGCAGACCTTGAAACCCATATGGGAAAGGAATTTCGGGTCGGAAAGAAAGGGCTTTTTCTTTTCCGAGGATATCACGCAAAGTCCCTTTTTCCCCTTTTCACGGCTGTCGGAAATGCACATTTCAAGAAGTTTCCTGCCGCAGCCGTGACCCGAAAGCTGTCCCGACACCCAGAAGCAGTCTATGAACATATAACCTTCCGCTTCAACGGGTGCCCACGCCTTTTCTGCGGGGATATACTCGATAAAGCACTTTCCCCTTGCGTCCGCCTTGATAAACACAAGCCCGTCATCAAAACGGTCACTGAGCCAAGCCTTTTTTGATGCCACCTGCACATCTTTATTGTTTGAAATGGCACAGCAAATGTGCTCGTCCGTGATATTTTCCTTTGTAAGCTTTATATATTCCATTTACCCCTCACCTTATAAAACAAATTCCAACTGACAGTCGCAAGGCTCTTTTTCGGCATGATACCTGCTGTATTCCTCCGCTTCACGACAGCCCACAGCCCTGTAAAAGCTCTGACTTTCCACCGATGAATGAGCGGAAATGTACAGCTTTTGCGCACCCATTTCCTGTGCCCAAGTGCTTATCAGCTCAAAAAGCTGTCTGCCTATACCGCTTCCACGGCGCTCTTCGGTGACGTGTATCGAGGAAAGCTCAAGGTATTTGTATTTCTCACCGAAAAAGCTGCTTTCCGCCGATGCAAAGCCTACAAGCTTATTGTCATCGAATGCTCCGAAAACCACGCCCCCTGTTCTCACCGTGTTTTTAAGGCATTTCACGAGGAACTTATACTCCTTTTCACCCCAGTCCTCGGTGAAATGATTGTCGATTATGACCCATTCGCCATCTAATTTACTCCAGCATTTCGTGACCTCCTGATGCATGTGAAAATA
>CAMBJF010000181.1 GCA_945867875.1 uncultured Ruminococcus sp.
GACTGTGGTGAATTTGCAGAACGAGAGGTATATACCCATTCCGAAGGGCACAAGAAAGGATATGACGAACGCCGCAAGGGTTGGCAGGACGAAAAGTGGAAAATAAGCGTGAAGATTTCTTTTCATCAGAGCATCGAGCTTTCTGTTTCCCAGGAGCTTTTAACCTTTTCGGAAACGTATTCCCAGTCACGGCTGCCCTGAGCGTACTGGAGAAGTGCTGCGCCGAAATCGTCCTTGAAGGTCTGGCTGGGGAACACCGTGAAGCTCCAGGGGACAGTCTGGACACCCTCCTTGTCCAGCCAGCGGAGGACTTCCCTGCTGAGAGGGTCGGAGGGCTTTTCGCTGTCCGCAAAGGTGTCAAAGGGAGCGATGAAGCCAAGCTTGTTTACCACCATATCCTTGCCCGTTTCCGAGGAATAGAGCCAGAAAAGGAAGTCCTTTGCCGCCTGCTGCTCCTCGGGCTTTGCGGCGCTGTTTATGCAGAGGAAATTTTCAGTGCCGATGCAAAGTCCCTGATTTTCCTCGCCCTCAAGCCCCATATATATCGGCATCATACGGATATTTCCCTCGGAAACGGTATTGCCCTGCACCGAGCTTATCTGCGACCACGCCCAGCTTCCGTTCTGCACCATTGCGCACTCACCGAGAGCAAATTCCGCCATAGATTCATCGGTAATTCGGGAGCCGAGCATTTTCCTGTCCGCAGTGGAATTATTGAGATAGAGGTCGAAAATATTGCGGTAATTTTCGCCATAGGTGAAATCAAGCTTCTTGACGCCCTCTCCTGTCAGGTCGGTGTTGTTATCGGAAAATTCACGGGCAATGGGTATATTTGCAAGATGAGTCGTCCATCGCCAGTCATCGCCCGATTTAAGCGATGTTGCCGCAAAAACGCCCTTTATGCCGAGAGCTTCCGCATTCGCCTGCATATCCTCTGCAAGAGCTTTCAGCTTTTCAAAGGAATCCACCTCGTCCATAGAAACAAAGTCCGTTGCACGGTTTTCAAGGGCAAAATACCGCTGGATTATCTCGTCATTATAGATGATGCCGTAGCCCTCAACGGCATAGGGAATGCCATACGCCATACCGTTTGAGGAAATTGCGGCGGTCTTGTCGATGAGGTGGTTGTAGATGTCGCTGTCGGTGAGATCAAGGCAGTAATCACGCCAGTTTGCATAGCCACGGGGACCGTTTATCTGAAAGATAACAGGCGCTTCGGGGGTGGACATTTTTGCGCTGAGGGTCTGCTCGTAAGTGTTGTTTGCGGCAGTCTCAACGATGAGGGTGTTGCCCGTTTCGTCCTTGTATGCCTTTGCTATCTCGTCGTAAACGGGTGCGGCTTCGGGCTTGAAATTCAGAAATCTCACGGTGACATTTTTCGCCGCCTGTGAGCCCTGTTCACCTCCCATATTTTCGGCGGAGGTGTCGTTTTTATTGTTTCCGCAGGCGGTAAACGAGGTCATAACGCTCAGTGCCGCAATGCAGGATAATATTCTTGTGCAGCTTTTCATCAGCTTTTCTTCCTTTCAGAAATTGCTTTTTTGCGCAATTTATTCTTGGAATTATTATTGATGAAAATGCCCTGTATATGCAAAAAACAGCCCCAAAACGGAGCTGTGATTTTTTGGTTTTTCTTTTTGGAAATATGTGACGATTTTGGCAGATGGGACATAGATATGAAATGTGCTTTTGATATGTAAATTTGAAGTAGTCTATTTGAGCCGAAGTTTTGCTGCCTTACGAACATCTTCATGGTCATCATTAAGCAATTCATACACCTTTGATAACGGTGAATTTTGATTTAAGACAGCTGTTTCTCTAACTTCAAAATTCTTATCTTGAAGTAGTATTTCAAGAGTATCTGTTGATGTATGTATATTCGCTGCGACACTTTCCCGAACTTCGATATATGGAGAATGAGATAGTTTATCCAATAACCCAGCGTTTATCAGATGATCCGCAGCATACCAAAGTTTTGCCCTTTTTTTCAATTCTCTGTGAGAAATAGTTTCTCCGAAAATTTTTGCAGTGCAAGCAATTAATTCTTCTCTGTTGTAATTATCATTTTCATGCCTTATGTTATCAAACTGTAATTTCAAGAAAAACATCATTTACACACCTTGTAATTGATAAATTCCAATTTATCGCTCCAAACTCCCCTACTACTCCTCCAAAAATATCTCCCAGTAAAATCTCCGCTCCGACCGTGGAAAATCGTCCATTACACCGTGTTCGGGGTCGTAGAAAACGCCGTCGGCATATAACGACCAGTGCCAGCAGCGGGGAGTTTCAAGGCTGAGGAGCGCACAGCGGGGAAGGTCGGAAACACTATATGCCTGCTTTCTTTCGGGTGAAAATTTTATGCCGTGTTCTGTGAGCACACGCTTCATTTCACGCAGATCTGTCTCACGGTCATTCCCGAGATATTCGCAGATGTACCCCACATCTTTCCCCAGCAGCATCGCAAGAACTGCCTGACCGCACTGTAGGTCGGTAGGCTCGTGTATGTATTCAATGTTCATTTTTTCACCCTTTTATGCAGCGTTATTCATCAGACTCAGCATCATAATGAGATACCTCGCCGTCAGCCCCAAGGAACTCTCTTATCCTCTCCGCATTTTCGCAGCCCATTTTGTAGCCCATTTCCCAATAGCGTTCAAGCTCGGAAATGTCGCTCTGAAAGCTTTCCAGCTTTTCGGTGGGGCGGAATAAAAGTATCTTGCCCTTTTCTTCAAGCCTTTTGCACAGCTCAAGCTGGCGGTTGTAAATTCTGTGACGGATAAGAAGGTCGTTTTCGATGTTCGGAAATCTCCTGCCGATAACGCCGCTCATAAAAATGTTTCCTGCGCCGCACTTTTTTACAAAGCCCTCAGGCTGTGTGAGAATGACCACTGCCTTGTCGCAGCCGTCCTTTAATGCACGTCCCACACAGATAGGCGAGGAAAGTCCCCCGTCATAATAAGCCCTGCCATTAATTTCAATGGGCGGGAAATAGCCGGGAATTGCGCAGGAAGCCCTCAGGTCAAGCCATTTGTAAGAATCGGCGATGCCGTTAAAGCAGTCGAATTTTCCCGTTTCTGCGTCCGTCACGCCCACAAGGAAGCGGCCGTTATAGCGGTGATACGTGTCATAATCAAATGGCACGAGCTTGTTTGGTATCTCATCATAAACGAAGTCCAGCCCGAAAAGACTGCCGCATTTGCGATAATTTCCCACACCGATATACCTCGGGTCATTGCGGTATTTCCGAAATATCTCGAGGTTGCGTCCAAACTGCTTTGAAACGTAGGAAGCGGCGTTGGATATTCCTGCGGACACACCTATTATGTACGGAAATTCTATATTTTTTTCAATGAAAGCGTCCATAAAGCCTGCTGAGAAAGCCCCTCTGAATGTTCCGCCTTCAAGCACAAGTCCTGTCATTTTCACTCTTTCCTTTCAGCGTTTATAAATATATTTTAACAGATTTTTTCCCGTTTGTCAATTTGTGCCAAGGTTTGCGCCGTGATCAAAAAATGATATTTTTTTACATAGGAGCAAACAATAATACATAAATTCATTTAATTTGTGTGCTATGCTTTATATAAGTAAATTTTGGGAGTGGAAGTATGCGGTCACCTGAGGAATTTTGCCGACAAATCGATATAAAACTGAACCGAAGCATTATAATAACTTTTTCAGCTATTTCCGCAGCGGTCATTGCCGCAGGTGCTATTATATACATATTTGCCCCAAAGGACGATTTTCTTGTTAGCAAATTCAGCGGTCATAGCTGCAGCACAGGTCTCAGCGGCGATTTTATTCTCACATCGTCCCAAAGCTATGACAAAGTGAGTGTTGAAGCTTTGGACTGTGATATTTCCGAGGACGGCTTTACCGTTACCGTTCAGGCTGCAAACAGCGGCAAAAAGGCGCTTGTCCTCTCCCCTGCCAAGCTAAATGTATATGCCACCGACACCGCAAGAGGCAGCAAGCCGAACATTTGCAGGACGGATATGACCGAAAACGTGGTTATCCCCGCAGGTTCATCGGCAGATTTTACCGTAAGCGGCAGTTTCCCCGAAGGCTGCAATTATGAAACGAGCAGGATAACTCTTGTGTTCACCGACTCCGAAAGCGGCAATACATACAGCATTATGCCCAAATAATTGACAAATAAGTTTATATATTCCAATCCATATATCGTTTTATTGTGTATTTTTTACAAAGTCAAGTTTTTTTGAAAAAAGTGCTTGACTTTTCAGGAATTGTGGTGTATAATAATTAAGTCGCTTGAAGTTAACAACTCAAACGAAAGAAAATATGGCGGTATAGCTCAGCTGGCTAGAGCACTTGGTTCATACCCAGGGGGTCGTAGGTTCAAGTCCCACTGCCGCTACCATATTAAATAAAGCTGATTTCTCAGCTTTATTTGGCCCGTTGGTCAAGAGGTTAAGACGACGCCCTTTCACGGCGTAATCATGGGTTCAATTCCCGTACGGGTCACCAACTTTTTAATCAGCAAACCACGTAGATACGAGGTTTGCTGATTTCTTTTTTTGCCCAAATGCTGTTTTGTCCTTTATCTGTCCTTTATTACGAATTACTGTCCTTTGCCGTATCTTTCGCATTCTGCTTGTTCTTTGAAGAAAAATCAAGAACCGAAGCGATAGCGTCCCCTGCCCTTGCCTGTGCCTGCTGAAATACGTGGCAGTAGATCGAGGTCGTGGTGCTTATAACGGAATGACCTAATGCACCCGATACTGCCGCAGCGTCCACGCCCTCATTTATAAGAGCCGAAGCGTAAAAATGACGCAGGGAATGAATATCGCAGAAACGGAAATTGTTTTCATCGCAGAACTCCCGAAACCAAAAGTAAGGTGTGTTGTTGTTCATAGGTTCTCCGTTCCACTTCACAAACAAGCGGTCGTGATCTACCCACTTGCTTCCGAGCCTGAGCCGTTCATTAT
>CAMBJF010000182.1 GCA_945867875.1 uncultured Ruminococcus sp.
TACTTTTTAACCCCTAATCCGCTTGCGAATTAGGGGTTATTCGACAGACTGACCCCCGAACAAATTTGTTCGGGGGTGTTTTCATCAATCCTTATTCTTTACCCATTTTTGCAGAGCGTTGACCAGCTTGTCAACGTCAAGGGGCTTGGCGATATGTTCGTTCATTCCTGCGGAAAGGGCTTTTTTTACGTCCTCCGCAAAGGCGTCGGCGGTCATTGCTATAATTGGGATAGTCTTTGCGTCGGGACGGTCCATTGACCTGATAAGTGCGGCTGAATCGTAGCCATTCATAACGGGCATCTGGATATCCATAAATATCATCTCGTAATATCCCTGCTCGGAAGCGGCGAATTTGTCCGCAGCCTCCTTGCCGTTTTCGGCGTATTCAACGGTAAGCCCTGCCATATCAAGGAACTCGCCCGCTATTTCACGGTTAAGGCTGTTGTCATCAACGAGGAGAACACGTCTGCCGTCAAGACCAAGCTTTTGCAGGTCCTCAATGCCGTTTTTATGGCTCTTTTCAGGCTCGGCAATGCCGTTGTCCCCAAGCTTTAAAAACAGGGTAACGGTAAATTCCGTGCCCTCTCCCAAGCGGCTTTTTACCTTGATATCGCCGTTCATCATCTTGACAAGGTTGTAGGTGATAGCCATTCCCAGACCCGTGCCCTGCTGCTTGCTGACACGCTCATCTTCCGCTCTTTCAAAGGGCTCGAAGATGTTTTTGAGCACCTCGTCGGACATTCCTATGCCGTTGTCTCTGAAAACAAATTCATAGCAGCCAACTCTCGGATTTTCCACGGACTTTTCCGTAACATCTACGGAAATAATGCCGCCGTTGTTGGTGTATTTCACCGAGTTGCTTATGATGTTCACGAACATCTGCTGTATTCTCAGGGCATCGCCGATGATGTTCTCGTGAATGATATTGTGCTTTTGCAGGGTGAGAACGTGATTTTTCTCTCTTGCGGCAGGAAGCTCCATTTCCATAAGGCTGTCAAGGAACGGGCTTAGGCTGATATTCTCCTCGGAAAGGGTGAATTTTCCCGATTCGATCTTGCTCATATCCAGAACATCATTGATGAGTGACAGCAGGTAATTTCCCGAAACGGATATCTTTTCAAGACAGTCCGCTATCTTTTCCTTATCGTCCATATGGGTCTCGGCAATGGAAGTCATACCGATAATTGCATTCATAGGAGTACGGATATCGTGGCTCATTCGTGAAAGGAAGTCTGTCTTTGCGTTGTCTGCACGGCGGGCGCTGAAATATGCATCACGAAGCGCCTTGTTTGCCTTGATGAGCTTGTCGGTGTACTCATCGTCCTTGTATTTTGCTATCTGCTGCTTTTCGGTGACGGTCTCGGTTATATCCTGAACAAGACCGATGATGTCATCGTTCAGCAGTGACAGGGAGAATTTGTACCAAACTTCCGTGCCCACGCTTTCAGTCATTATCTCAACGCTTTTGCCCACGCTGAGGGGGGCTGTCTGACTGCTCAGTTCCTCGTCATATTTAAATATCCGCTGATTTGCGTCTATCTTTCTGAGACGGCTTATGAAATCCTCTTCGGAAATGGTGGTGTCCGTGGGAGTGATGCCGTCGAAATCCAGTATTCGTGTAAGGCTCTCACTGACAAATACTCTGTGGGTGCTGAGGTTTATTCTGAAAACGCCTATGCCGCTGTCGGTGAGGGTGATTATCTTGGAAATTCTCGAAGCGTATTCATTTGCATTTTCCTGAAGCCGTACAACAGCTAAGGCGAGGCGGTCAAATTCCGCAATGCCCGAATTTGAGAATGTGAGAACAGAGCCGCCGTCCTCGGGGGCATTGTTCAGAGCGGTTATCATTTTTGTAACAGGCTTGCTTATCCTTCTTCCCGTAAATGCTGAGAAGATAAGGCAGCATATCAGGGTCATGATAATGGATATCACAAAGACCTTTATAAGGAAGTTGTAGATGTTCATAACGCTGGATTCGGTGGCTGCGGAGATGAGCGCCCAGTGCTGGTCAAGGTAGGGTGAGCCGGTGTTATATAGCTTCATACGGTTGATACAACCGAGGAAGCCGCTTTTATCGTCCGTTTTAAAACAATATACATTAAATTCCGAGTCGGCATTTTCGTCGAATATAGTATTTTTGGAAACAAGGCGGTTGTAGGTCGCACCCGAATGCATCATCGGGATATATATGCCGTCGCTTTCCACGTCTGCTGCGATTATGTAGCAGGCGTTCTCGTTGTAGAAATCATTGGTGGGGATAGCTTTGAGCACCGTTTTTTCAAGGAGACCTATTCCTATAACGCCGTAAAGCTCACCGTCGGCGGTCACAAGGGGCAGAGTGTATTTCATACTCTTGTGGGCGGAGCGGGATATTTTGGAGAATGAGCTCCAGTAGCCAAGATTATAAACGGGTTGGCTGCTGTTGTCGTAATATGTCTCTATGGGGGTGTTGTAGAAGCTGAAATCATTGTCCCCGTTTACAGTAAGATAGGGAGCCCATTCCGAATCAAGGGGAGAGCCAAGGCTCTGGGCTATTTCCGAGCTGCCCATTTCCACATAGATGTCTTTATTGTCGGTGGTGCTGTTGGTGTAAATGTCAGTGTCACGCAGGTAAAGTCCCGCACGGACTGTATCCGTATCAGTATCGTAAAGCGCTCCTGTGTCGAGAATGATGTAAGCGTCATTTACCATATCCCTTCTTATGAGGGACACAAGGGAATCGGCGTAGAGAGCGAGCATTTCCTTGCTCACGCTCTTATCGTCCTTTATCGAACTGAGTTCAAGCCCGTTTTCAGACAGATATCCCTCGGTTATGCCGTTTATCTCTTTTGCGGTCTCATAAACAAGGGAGGTTTTCTGGAAAAGCATATTTTCCACATAGCTTGCTCTGTTTTCCGTTTTTTCCGAAAGAAGATTGTAGGAATATTTCCTGATATAGCCCAGCTCGCCACTGGCTACCATTATGGCTGCAAAGATAGTGACTTCAAGAATGCCCAGAAGCATCATTGCCTTCATTACCCTCGCTGTCAGCGACTGCCCTTTTATGGGCTTATCGGGAGATACGGAGCTGTTTTTTTTCATAAATTATTTACCTGTTATACTTTCAAGTCCCGAAACGAGGTCTGCATACCAGTTTTCAAAAGCTGCATCGTTTGTGTACTGAACAAGAACGATGTCACGGTCTGTACCGTCAGCAATGCGTCCCCAAGTTTCCTCATAGGCTGCGGCGGAGGTGTCGGTGAGATAATCCTCAACATATTTACGGACTTCTGCGGAGGACTCGAACGGAGGGCTTGTGTAGAGAGAATAGCTGTTTATCTCGTCAATGGAGAGGGCAATGGTGTCCTTCATAGTCGCATCAATGTCAGACTTTGCGGAGGATATCTTCTCAATATCGTTTGCGTCCTTTTTAACGGGGAGATAGCCCGAGTTAACGGAAAATTCGATGTTTCTGTCCTCTTCTGTGAACCACTTTAGGAACACCGAGCAGGCATATTCGGTCTTAGGGTCGGACTTGATAACGGACATTCCTGCGCCCTGCTGAACGATGTAGGGGTCGCAGCCCTCAAAGTTCGGAACGGGGAGCACCTGTATATCAATTGGATATGTATAGTCATCGTCGATCGTGACTTCGCTTGGACAATAGGAGGCTGCGGAGCTGGAGCATACCATTGAGATGATGCTGCCTGTTTTCATATCGTCGCTGCGGAAGCGGCTCTTGGCGGTGAAATAGCCCTTGACATATGGAACGTAGTAGTTGTCCCATAGCTTGCGGAAGGTCTCCTTGTCGGCGGTAACGGTGATGTTTCCGCTGCCGTCATCGGCTGCAATGGGGTGTCCAAGCTGCATTGCGCCTATAACGATGTAGTTGGCAATGGAGTCTCTGCCGAAAAATGCCTTGCCGTCATCGGGAATATCGGGGGTAAGGGCATCGGTATAGTTGTAATATTTCTCGGAAGTTGTTACAAGTCCCTCCCAGGTGGAGAGGTCATCAGCCGTTACATTTTCAGCCGCTGCAAATTTCTCCCAGTCGGTGGCGTTTACCATCATAAGCTCGGTACTCTTGGCAATAGGGAAAATTTTAAGCGCATCGGGCTGATCAAGTCTGCCCTCGGCTATGTACTCGGCAACATATCCGCTCAGCTCATCATCGGTGAAATACTGAGAAAGGTCTGCCAGCATTCCCTTTTTATCGATGATGTATGCAGTCTCGGCATATGTTCCGAAAATATCGGGAACAGGGTCAGCGCCCACGTCGTTGTTCACGGAGGCGAGAATGCTTGTTGAAAGCTCATTTACGGAGTTCTTGGAAAAAGCTTCGGCGATAATGCCCTTTTCGGCTCCCACGGTGTTGTTGAATTCGCTTATCATCTCGTCAAACTGGCTCTGCTGGATACCGTTGTAGTAATGCCAGATCGTGATGACAACGGGGTCATCTTTTTTGAGCAGCCTGTCATAATTGGTGGAGGAGCCGCAGGCTGTGAATGCTGTAAGAGATACGGCAGCCGCCATAACTGCGGCAATGCTTCTGAAGTGCTTCATTTTATATCTTAATATCCCCTTTTATTTCATACAATTTTTTACATAATAAATTATATACTACTGATGTACAGCTGTTATTGACATAATATTAACATTATATAAAAAGCTGAAAAATTACGTGGATTTTACAAACCATACTCTGTCAGCAGACGTGACACCTCTTTTAGCCCCTTTTCACGCTCTTTGTAATCGGGGAGAATGTTTTCCACAAGCCTGTAAAAATCGTGAGAATGATCCATATGCACCGTGTGGCAAAGCTCGTGGATAATCACGTAGTCGATGAGCCTGGGGTCGGCGGCTATGAGCCTGTGGGAAAGGTTCAC
>CAMBJF010000183.1 GCA_945867875.1 uncultured Ruminococcus sp.
GATATACGCGGCGGCTGCCGACCCTGTGAACTGAGTTGATAACAGTTCTGCGCTGGTATATGAATATATCCTGCTGATGCGCAGGGCGATGCTTTTGCATACCGACAGCAGCCCTCTCAACAGGATAGCTGCCGAAGCTGTTATGTACATTGACAAAAATTTTGCGGAGGATATTTCCGATGAAAAGCTTGCGTCGCTGTCGGGGGTATCGGTGCAGCATTTTTGCAGGGTGTTCCGAGCCGAGATGTCTATGAGACCCCTTGAATATCTTGCCCAGAGACGGCTTTCCGAAGCAAAGTCATTGCTTGTGAACACGGATATGAAAATAGGGGACATTGGCAGTGCTGTGGGCTACGGCGACAGGAATTATTTCAGCATAGTTTTCAGAAAATACGAGGGAGTTTCCCCTGCGCAGTACAGGCGGTCGAGGGGATAATATACTATAATATAAAAGTACAGCCCCGTGGACGATGTTCACGGGGCTTTTTATGCTAAAAAAGTAATAATCTGCAAAATATTTCAGATTGACCCGCAAGTCAGAATGCTCTATAATAAGCATATAAGAAGAATTGTGCGCACGATTCTCTTTTATCGGAACAGCTTGATTTTATAATAATGTCTGAGAGGGAGAATTGCTTTGGATAATATGAAGAGGATCGCTGCCTGCGGGGCTGCGGCGGCTGTTATGCCTTCTGCCGCTGTGCCTGTGAGCTGCGAGGAGGGTATCACTATGGATAAAAATGAGATAATCATTGACGGAACTACTGCAAATCTTAATGAAAATATGCGCTATAGGGGTGCGGGAATGGTGAGCGGAAACAATTCCTCCCGCCTGCTCCTTGACTACAAGGCTGAAAACCCCGAAGCATATTGGGAGATACTCCGCTATATGTTCGGCAAGGAGGGCATCGGCATCACTCATCTGAAGCTTGAAATGGGTTCGGACGTGAACTCATCTTCGGGAACAGAGCCCTCCGTTATGCGAAGCGCCGATGAAAAGGCTGATGTTACAAGAGGTGCGGGATATCAGCTTGCGGCGGACGCAAAAGAGATAAACCCCGACCTGACCCTTGATATGCTCTGGTGGAGCGAGCCTAAGTGGATAACCGATTCTGATGACGTTTATGCCGCAAGATACAAGTGGTACAAGGACACCCTGGACAGCGCATATGAGACCTACGGAATAAAATTTGACTATGTGAGCGCTGTTCAGAATGAGCGTGGCGCTGATCTTGAATGGGTGAAGTATCTTTCATCACATCTCAAAAGCGAGACCGACTGCCCCTATGATTACTCAAAGATAAAGGTCGTAGGCGGCGAAGAGGTCTGCACCTGGGGCTTTGCTGACAAAATGTACGAGGACAGCGAGCTTATGGACGCTGTGGACGTGGTGGGAAGCCATTACACAAGCAGCTCCACGGCGGCGGCCAAAAAGCTTGCGGAAGAGCACGGCAAAGAGCTGTGGTTCAGCGAAGCAAGCTCCCCAATGGGCTATTCTCAGGGTACATACCGCTTTGACGGCTCGGGTCTCTCGGGAATAAACGGCGCTCTCGACATCGCAAACCGCATCATCGGAATGTACCCCAACGGAAATATGACCCTTTACGAGTATCAGCCAGTGGTTTCCGCATATTATGACGGAGCTTGCTACTGCCAGAAGCAGCTCATCTCCGCCTGCGACCCTTGGAGCGGATATTATCTCCTTGACAGCGGATTTTTTATGTCTCTCCACTTCTCTCAGTTCATCGACAAGGGCTGGGCATTCGTGGAAAGCGGCTGCTACAGTGACGGAAAGCCCGGCGGTGACGGTCACGCTATCGTTGACGCAGTTTACAGCTATATGACCGCCGCAGACCCCGACACGGGCGATTACAGCACCGTTATCACAAACACCACCACTGATACTATTGATTACACATTCAAGGTGTCCGCTCTTGATAAGGCATCTGCCGATGTAAGCGTGTGGGAAACAAGAGGTCCCGACAGCGGCAGCTATGACGAGAATTATTTCAGGAAAATATCCGTCATAACCCCAGAGGAAAAGGACGGAGCATATACATACACCGTTTCTGTAAAGCCCGATTCAATCGTTACGGTGTCCACAGTTGCACCCGAGAGGACGGAGTATGTGAATGCAGACGTTTCCGAAAGAACAGTCCTGACCCTCCCTTATTATGACGATTTCGAGTATTCGGACTATCCCGAGGACTACCTTGCATCAAGAGGAAATGCTCCCAGATACACCACCGATGAGGGCGGCGCATTTGAGGTTGAGAGCACAGACGGCGGCAATGTCCTTGTTCAGCAGATCACCGAGGACATAAAGGCAAAGGAATGGGGCTGGACACCCGACCCTGTTACAAATCTTGGCGATGACAGGTGGTATAACTACAGCGTTTCCGCAAACGCAGCCTTTTACCCCGCCGAGGACAAGGCGGCAAATTACGTGGGTGCAGGTCTCAGATACACCCTTGCCTGCAACGGTTACAGCGGATACTGGGTACAGCTTTTCGAGGACGGAAGCTGGAAGCTGAAAGCCAATAATTCCGACAAGGCAGGGGGAAAAATAGAGGGCTTTGACGGCTCTGTTTCCCACAATATAAAGATAGAAGCGGAAAATACCCTTATCCGTGCATATGTTGATGACGTGTTCCTGACCGAATATGAGTCCGATGGCGATACATTCATTGGCGCAGGCAGGGCGGCTCTTTACAGCTCCTACAACAAGAACCGATTCGAGGACATTAGTATAATGCCCGTAGGCGACGATGTGTATGTGACCCGATTTGACAACACAGACCCCTGCTTTGAGTATGAGGGCGAGTGGGACCACAACACAATGAGCAGCTTCAAAAACTACAAGCGCACCATTTCCAAGGGCGGCAAGGACAGCGTTCTGACCGTAAACTTTGACGGAACAGGCTTTGCCCTTACCGGTGAAACAGGTGCAGAGACGGTGCTTTCTGTTTCCATAGACGACGGCGAGGCTGAGATTAAGGGCATTTACAAGATTGGCTCAAGAGAAACATCTCTCCGTTACGGCGGACTTGAAAACGGTCATCACACTGCAAAGATAACCGTTGCAATGGGCGATTACAGCGTTGACGGAATGGAAGTTATGGGGGGAGAAGTTCTGCTGCCCGCAGAAGAGCCCGAGGAAGAGACCGTGACCGAGACTGAGCCTGCAAATGAAGCAAATGAATCGGTCTCACCAAAGAAATCAGCAGCCCCCGCAGTTATTGCAGCAGGAGCAGCCGCAGCGGCAGTTGGTGCTGCTGTGGTCATAAGCAGGAAAAAGAAGAAGTAATATGAACACATCAAGAAATATGACCGAGGGCAGCGAAACAGGGCACATCATAAGCTTTGCCCTGCCGCTCCTTGGCGGAAACCTTTTGCAGCAGACCTACAATATCGTTGATACTATCATAGTGGGGCATTTCCTCGGCGACAATGCCTTGGCGGCAGTGGGCGCAACGGGGTCAATAACCTACCTTTTCTACACCCTCTGCATCGGTCTTTCCATAGGCGCAGGGGTCATAATCTCACAGCTTTTCGGGGCTGGGAATATGAAAAAAATGCGGCTTGCGGTGGTAAATTCCGCAGCGGTCACGGCGGCGTTCGGAATTGCCGTGAGCATAATTTCCGCACTGCTTGCAGAGCCTGTGCTGAAGGCGCTGAATGTGCCCGACCTGCTTATAGGCGACGCTGCCCTTTATATGAGGATAGCCTGCGGCGGAACGGCGGCGGTGGCGGCGTATAACTGGATAAACGCTGTGATGAGGGCTTTGGGTGATTCCAGAACGCCCCTGATATTTCTCGGTGCGGCAAGCCTGCTGAATGCTGCCCTTGACCTGCTTTTTGTAATGGTGCTGGGGCTTGGGGTCGGCGGTGCGGCATTCGCCACGGTGCTTGCACAGGGCCTTTCGGCACTGGTGTGCATAATCTGCTGCTTTTCACGGTGCAGCGAGCTGAAAATGACCCGTGAGGACATTCGTGCGGACAGGAAAATGATGGCGAAGTGCATCAGCGCAGGTTTGCCCATAGCCGCTCAGAACGGACTTATCTCCGTTTCAATGGTGGCTCTCCAGAGGGTAACGAACGGCTTTGGCGAGACCGTTATGGCGGCATACACCGTTTCAATGAGGATAGAGCAGTTTATTCAGCAGCCCTTTTCTTCCTTAAACGCCGCCGTTTCCACCTTCACGGGACAGAACATCGGCGCAGGGCGGTCGGACAGAGCTGTCAGGGGAATGATATCCGCCATAAAAATAGCTGTCATCTTTGCGTTCGCCGTTCTCGTTATATTTATCCTTTTCGGCAAGGCGATAACGGGCATATTCGTAAGCGGCGAAGATGTTATTTTCATCGCCTCCCGTGCTATAGTGCTCACAGGCTACTTCTACTGGGCGCTTGGTATTATCCACACAGTGAGGGGATTTTTAAATGGTGCGGGCGACACGGGCTATGCTCTTGTAAACGGCACAGCTGAGGTCATCTGCCGAATAGGGCTGTCCCTCCTGCTCACGTCCGTGGCGGCTATCGGTCACTGGGGCATATGGCTCACCACCTGCTGCACATGGTTTGTGACTGCGGCAGTCAGCCTTATGAGATTTAAGAGCGGCAAATGGAAAAGCAAGGCGAAAATATAAAAACATAATGATAATAAAATCACTTCTGTGCTCCCCCAAACGGCATAGAAGTGGTTTTTTTGTTACAAATGTCAAATAAGCAAGGTAACATTTGTGACAATGGTAAAATTTTCAAAACAGCTATTGACAGCACGAACTGAAGTGCCCCCTGTCAAGTAGACAGCTGAAAAAACAAAAGAATGTTTAGAATT
>CAMBJF010000184.1 GCA_945867875.1 uncultured Ruminococcus sp.
CAGCTGACAGGTGGGGGACTCCCAGCCCTGATGCATCTCGGTAACATCTCTGTCGGTGCGTATGCAGGCTTCAAGGTAGAAATTTTGGAGAAGATTTTCCGTTTTCAGCTCCATAAGATAAGCTCTGTTTACATCGGAGCGCTCCTTGAAAAGTCCGGGGAGAAGATGTGCGTTCTGTGCATTTATATTTGTTGGCATAATTTATTACCTCCGTTATTTTCTGATTACATTATACAATATCATTTTGAAAATGTCAGTAGATAAACACGGCAAAGAGGTGGAAATTTCTTTGATTTTTATTTATCCGCAGGTGCGCTTTCTCTTGAAATTTTTCTCATATGGAGCATATACACTATGAGCAGGGAAACTCCCGTGAACACCCATGAAGCCACATACACATTCATAAGCATATCATAGGTATGCACCCACTTGAACACGGTGGAGAGCCATATTAGACGGAACACCACAGTTCCCAGTATCGTAAAAATTGCAGGCTCAAGAGATTTCCCCATACCTCTGAGGGCGGCGCTTTCGACCTCATATGTAGCGGTGATGCCCTCGAGAGAGCATACGTGGTACATTCTTATAAGAGCAAATTCTGCCACCATTTCGCCGGTGGTGTATATGCTTACGAAGAAGTCACCCCATACGATGAAGATTATGCTGAGAATTTCCGTGAAAACAAAGCCGAACAAAATGCATTCACGGAATATTTTTTTGCATCTGCCTAAGTTTCCCGCACCGTAATTCTGGCTTGTAAAGGTAACGGCTGCCTGTGCGAATGCATTGGCGATGTCATAGGTGAAATACTCGAAATTCAGGGCAAGGGAAGAGCCGGCAATGGCATACTCGCCGAACGAGTTAATGCCGCTCTGAATGAACACATTTGATATTGAAAAAATCGCACCCTGTATTCCCGCAGGAATGCCTATTTGCAGGACTTTCAGAAGATACTGTTTGTTTATTCCCATCTGCTTGGGACGAAATGCAAATTCATCGTCCCGTCTGTAAAGGTGGACAAGGACGATGAATGTGCTCAGAACGTTTGATATGACCGTGGATATGGCAACGCCTGCAACGCCCAGCTTAAAGACTATCACAAGGAGCAGATTAAGTGCCACATTCACAATTCCCGAAATGAGCAGATAGTACATAGGTCTCTGGCTGTCGCCGTAGCTTCGGAGAACTGCCGCACCGAAATTGTATATCACCATAAAGGGTATGCTTATAAAGTAGATATTTATGTACACCATAGCTTCGCTCAGAACGCTTTCGGGAGTGCCCGACAGCTCAAGTATGGGCTTGGCGGTGAGCCAGCCTATGAGCATAAGTCCGAGACCGAGAAAAAGTCCGAATGTGAGGACTGTATGGAGCGTGCCGCTGATCTTTCCCCTGTCACGCTGTCCGATGAACATTGCAAGGACTGCGTTGGGGCCGACTGAAAGCCCCACGATAAGGTTTACGAAAATTCCCACAAGTGCCACGCAGCTGCCCACAGCCGCAAGTGCATTATCTCCCGCAAATCTGCCCACCACAGCCACATCTGCGGAGTTGAAAAGCTGCTGCAATATACTGCTGAATGCAAGGGGCATTGCGAAAAGTATGAGCTTTCCCGCAAGTCCGCCGCTTAGCATATCCATTTCTTTTGATCTGACCGATGCCACGCCTGTATTCCTCCAAAAAATTTTTGAGATATTTTCCATTATATCACAGCTTTTTTCGATTTTCAACAGCATTATTTGGACGAAAATTTTGTTAAAATAATAATCCGTGCGAATCTGTAAAAATCCGCACGGATATCATAATATTATTTCATAAAGGCAAAAATCCTTGCAGCCTCAACAGTCAGTATCTTTGCGGCAATGCCTCCCGACATAATGTAAAACCATATTTCCCGTGTATGCTAGCTTTTTGCAAAGGGCACTGCGGTGGCGGATATGATTATAAGGAGCGCACCTATGCAGCCGATAATGTTCGGAACGCTCACAAGGCTGAATAAACCTGCCTTGCAGCTGCCGTCAACAGCATTCTGAATGGTTTTGTCAAGCCCGTCTCTTGCCGCCGCAAAACAGCATATCACAAGGCCGTATATGAGCAGGAATGCGCATCTTCGTCCCCAGAACTGAATGCCGGCACGCTTGCAGACCGACAAAGCGATGAATGCGATAAGTATGACTATCATTATAGTTGTGACCGCCGTGACGGTGCTTCCAAAATAAAGCTTCATAAATTTCCCCTCACTTCAGCTGTTCGTACCATTCAAGAACGGGTTTCAGATTGGCTGTTTTTACACGTCCGCTGCCGTTTTGCATCATATCCAGCATATCTTCCTCATCGGCAGTTCTGTCCTGCTTTTCCGCAAGAGCCTTGCCCGCAGTTTTCACCATAATGTTCATCATAAAACGGTATATGCCGTGGAGCTTTTTGATGTCGAAATTTCCTTGGAGCGTGAACAGGGGAATGCTTTCGGGAATGTGATTTTTGCGTCTGACCACTTCTGTCTGTGTGCCGCACCTGCCCATTCCCACGGCGCATACCCCGCAGATATCATACCGCTTTGCCGCCTCAGCATAGCCCGGAACAGCCCCCGCCATAAGCCAGCCGAGGTAAATTATCTCAGCGCCCTTTTGAACTTTTTTATCGGCTTCCGCCATTGAATATGCGGGCAGACCCGTTTCAAGCGCCAGCGCTTTTGCGTAATATGCTGTGCTGCCTGTGTTTGAGGTGTAAATTATTGCGTCCATAAAGGTACCTCCGTTTATTTACCGATTTTTTCGATAAATCGGTCGATGTGGGTGTCAAGCATCAAAATTATATTTTCCTTGTTTTCCGCTCCGTCATAAAGGCTGTAAAGCAGTAATATTGGACCGTAGAATTCCAGCGCAAGCTGTTCTGCCAAGCTGTCCGTCCTCGTTATTTTACTGAATACGGCGGTCATATATCTCACAGGCCCCGAGCCGAGATATTCCTGATAAAGCCCCGCCATTTTCGGGTCACGGTACTGCTCCAAGGTCAGCATTTTACGAAAATCCGAGGAGAATTTGTCCTCTGTCCAGTGGATAAACTGCGCCTTGCTGTAGGCACGTATCCTGTCCTCGGGGGTGTGGCTGTAGGCTTCGGCAGAATCTTCCGTGGCGCCCTCGGGCATATCATATGCCTGCGCCCGCTCTTTGTCCAGCTCGTTCATTCGCAGGATTATGCTGTCAAGAATTTCCTGCTTTCCTGCATAATGCTTGTACAGGGCGGCTTTGGTTATTCCAAGGCGATTTGCGATGTCGCTCATTGATGTGCCAAGATATCCGCTTTGCGCAAATAGCTCCAGTGCATTTTCAAGTATCTTTTCTTTTGTTCCGTTTATCATCAATATGCCTCCATGAATTAATGTGACCGTTCGGTAACTTTAATTATAGTTACCAATCGGTCACTTGTCAAGCAAATGTACATAACTTTACGAAATATTCATATTTTGTTAGTCAAGCGAAACATATGCAAAATATTGACATATGGAATCATTTGATGTATAATTACTTTGCACTTTATATAGATTTTTGGCAGGAAGGTTTTATCAATGAGCAAATTCAGAAAACAGCATATGTCTATCGACTGGCACGAGATAGTGGGGGAGGAAAGCTACGAGCCCGCTGTGAACGCCACCCTTAAAGAAAAATCCTCACTTGTGGAGCGGGTGGGAATGATGATGCTTTCGGTGGGCACGGGAGCTTGGAGAGTCCGTGCTTCCATGAACAAGATAGCAAGAGCCCTTGGGATCGTCTGCAATGCGGATATCGGGCTTCTGACCATTGAATGCACCTGCATAGAAAACGGCGAGACCCACACAAATGAAATAACTCTCAGCACAACGGGAGTGAACACCGACAAATTAAACGAGCTTGAACATTTTGCCGATGGCTTTGCGGAAAGAGCGGGGAAGTATTCCGTGCTCCAGTTCCACAGGATACTTGATAAAATTGCCGAGATACCGCCGAATTACAAGGCGTTTAATCTTGCCCTTGCATCGGGTCTTGCCTGCTGCGGATTTACATTTCTGTTAGGCGGCGGCCCTGTTGAAATGATTCTTGCATTTTTCGGAGCTGCGGTGGGAATGTTTGTGAGAAAAAAGCTGCTGGATAGACATATAACACTGCTTGCAAATGTGTCTGCGGCTGTGGCGGCGGCGTGTGTTACATACATCATTCTGTTCAGGATTTCTCAGCTTTTGTTTAATGTATCGGAAGTTCATCAGTCGGGATATATATGCTCCATGCTTTTCGTTATCCCGGGATTCCCGCTTATAACAGGCGGAATCGACCTTGCAAAGCTTGATCTTCGTTCTGGACTTGAAAGGCTCACATATGCACTGCTCATAATTTTAATGGCAACGGTGACGGGCTGGGTAACGGCGCTGCTGTTAAATTCGTATCCTGCCGATCTGCCTGAGCTTGTGATGAATCCCGTTCTTAAAATGGTGATAAGGCTCATTTGCAGCTTCTGCGGCGTGTACGGCTTCTCGTTCCTCTTCAACAGCAAGCGGAAAATGGCTGTGACGGCGGGACTTATCGGTATGATAGCAAACACTCTCAGGCTTGAACTTATAGATTTTACAAATATCCCCGCAGGCGTTGCGGCATTTATCGGTGCATTTACTGCGGGACTGCTTGCTTCGGCAATGAAAACAAAGGCAGGCTATCCGAGAATTACGCTCACAGTCCCCTCGATCGTTATTATGGTTCCGGGAATGTTTCTCTACAAGGGCATTTACTACCTCGGAGCATACGATATTGCAAACGGCGGAATGTGGCTTACA
>CAMBJF010000185.1 GCA_945867875.1 uncultured Ruminococcus sp.
TTTCTGCTCCGTTGTGTTAAAATAAAATATATATAAATAAAGAAAGCGGCGGGAGGTTTTTTTGTGGATATTGAATACGTATCGGAGCTAAAAAAGCCCACAGACACTATCGATCTATACAAAGCCCTCGAATGGTATCAGCTCAGCGGCTACACCGATGAGGATATCGAAAAAGCAAACGCCAGCTTTTATTCCTGCTATGCCTATGACGGCGACAAGCTCGTGGGTCTCGGACGTGTTGCCTCGGACGGTCTCATTGCCGCAATTATGAGCGGCATATGCGTCCGCACCGATTACCGCAGGCACGGCATCGGCGCAGAGATAGTCAAGCGCATCGTTGACTACTGTCAGACTGGGCTTTACAAGCTCAGTGTTCAGATATTCTGCGAGGACAGCCTTATCCCTTGGTACGAGGGAATGGGCTTTGAGAAAATGCCCGTTGGTATGCGAAAGCCTATGCCCCAGTGCGAGGAGCGCAGCGCTCTGAAAAAGAATTTCGGGGATATTTACGGCATTGACCAGATAACCGACCTTTCCGAGGATTTTTATTGGTACAACTTCGATGCATACGGCGATTTCAGCTATTACGGCGGCATCGGCAGCGAGGGCGTAAAGGTGCCCTTTATCCGAATGACCCTTTACAGCAATTCCCCCGTAAAGTTCAGCGCCGAGATAATTTTTGAGAATGTAAGTGAGTTTGAGATCGGCTGTCTCGGTGTGAGAACGCCTCTTTTCGGCTTTGATATAATCTGCACGGAAAAATACGGCTATGCGGAGAAAAAGCGATACAAGATACGCTCCCTTGAGGACGATGACATCAGCTTTTTCTGCGAGAAATTCCGCATAATGAGCGTTACTCCCTCTATGAACACCGCAAGCATCGCCTGTCCCGAAAAAACAGAGGACGGCAGTCTTTCACGGCTTATGGCGGGTGCGGACGAGGCGGAGGCGGAATATGACGCTGTTCATTCGGAAAGCACAGCGGAATACACTGAGCCCGAAACAGAACACGATTTTTCGGAAAATTCATCTGCCGAAGAAAATGTTCCCTCTACAGACGAAAGCACATCATCTGACGGCAATGACCTCAGCGGCAAGCTGCAAAGCCTGCTTGATGCGGCGTCGGACGCAGATGAGCTTCTCAGAAATATTGGCAGCAGCATATGAAAGGAGCAGCCGTGGCACCCTATTCGGAAACAATATTCACAAGCTCCCCTGAGGAAACCATCGAGGCGGGGATACGTCTCGGAAAGCGTCTCACGGGCGGAGAGGTAATTGCATATAAAGGCGGGCTTGGTGCGGGCAAGACCACATTTACCCGTGGTCTTGCTATGGGAATGGGTCTGGAGGACAATGTTTCCTCCCCTACCTTTGCCATTGTAAATGAGTATCACGGGGCAGGGCTGTCCCTTTATCATTTTGATATGTACCGCATAAGCGGCGGAGAAGCCTTGGAAACAACGGGCTTTTTCGATTATATGTCCGATGATGCGGTAATTGCCGCAGAGTGGTCGGAAAATATCGAAGACGAGCTTGACGGAAAAACCATAACCGTGACCCTTGAGCTTACCGAAAACGGCGGCAGGAAAATCACCCTGACCGACCCGACTGGAGGAACTAAATTTGCTGGTACTTGGAATTGACACATCGGGCAAGACCGCTTCCTGCGCCCTCTGCACGGAGGACACGGTGCTCGCTCAGAATACATTCGTAACAAAGCTGACCCATTCTCAGGTCATAATGCCTATGTGCAAAAAAATGCTCTCCGACGCAGGAAAGACTCTTTCCGACGTGGAGGGCTTTGCCGCCGTAAGCGGTCCCGGCTCATACACGGGTCTGAGGATAGGCATTGCTGCGGTAAAGGGGCTTTGCTTCGGACTGGACAAAAAATGTGCGGGCATATCCTCGCTGATGTCGCTGGCTTACAATTATAAGGGTGTGTTCCCCTGTAGGGGAACATTTCCTGAAGGCGGCGAATTTGTGATATTCCCCGTAATGCACGCCCGTCAGGACCTTGTGTACAACGCTCTTTTCACCGCTGACGGAAACCGTATAATCCGTGAGCGTGATGACTGCATAACCCCCGAAAGCAAGCTTATCGAAGAGCTTTTGCAGACTTCACGGAATGTCATTCTCACAGGTGATTATGCCGAGACGATATACAGCGCTGTTAAGGACAAAAACAGCCGCATATCCATAGCTCCCCCTACTATGAGAGCACCTCTCGCATCAAGCCTCTGCTATGCCGCCATGGACGTCGGATTTATCACGGCTGATGAGCTTAATGCGGAATATTTGCAGATAACAAAGGCGGAGAAAGACCTGAATGAGGCGCAGGGGAAGAAATAAACAGGCAGATATTCAAAGGTGATATAATGGGAAAAACGTTGATATACCACGGTAGTTACACGGAAGTAAAATTCCCTAAGATCATCATGGGAAGAAACACCAAGGATTTTGGAAACGGATTTTACTGCACCGTTATAAAAGAACAGGCTGAACGCTGGGCAAGGCGATATGATACGCCCACGGTGAATGTTTATTCCGTATTGATAGATGAATCGCTTGATATTTTGGAATTTAAGACAATGACAGAAGAATGGCTTGATTTTATCGTTGACTGCCGTGCGGGAAAGCCACATAACCATGACATCGTAATTGGTGCAATGGCTGACGACCAGATATACAACTTTATTTCCGATTTCATTGACGGCATCATCACAAGGCAGCAGTTCTGGAGCCTTGCTAAATTCAAGTACCCCACACATCAGATAAATTTCTGCACTGAAAAGGCTTTGAAATGTCTGCATTACGAATATTGCGAAGAGGTAAGGAAATGACAGGACGGGAAGATAAAAAAGCAAACGACTTGTTTTTCACTTGCAGCCTGATAGAATATATTGCAAGAAAGACAAAAAACAAGCCGTCAGATATAGTAGGCTATCTCGGCGAAGCTGTTATCAGAAAAATATATGACCTCGCAGATGTTTACCACAGCGACAATATCGACAGGGTGAGTGATGACTTTATAGAAGCCTGTCATATACCGAAGGGAAATTTTGATAATGTGGCAGAGTGCAGATATTCTATACCCACCCACTGGGATATAGGCAAAGTCTACAAGCGGCTGATACTTTCAGCTGCAAAGGAAAGTGGTGAGGATATCATAAAGGCGCTGATTGATGTGTATGGTTCCTTTGTTTCTGACCTAATCGAAAATTACAACAGCAGCTTTTATTATGAAAATCCGCAGACAATTTATTACACATATGTCAGCAAGAATCCGAATGACACTTGATATTATAAAAAAATCACCCCCGATTAGCGTCGGGGGTGTTCATTTATCCCAGCTGCAGCAGGGATAAACCAAATGAAAAATAAAACAAGGAAGATAACGAGATGTTCTGCCGTCTGCATCAGCAAAACAGGATATATCAAAATCCCCGAAAGGATCTGATGTCATTATACCTCAGGCAAACCGAACTCAAAGCCTGCCGCCCTGATGTTGTCTATCGCACGGGGCAGGATTGTGCAGTTTGTCTCTGAAACGCTGTGAAGAAGATATATGGCACCGCAGTGAGCCGCCGATGTCACACGTTCAAGCGCCGAATTAACCTCGGGCTGATCGTCCGTGTTCCAGTCGCAGTATGCAAAGCTCCACACAAGAGTGGTGTAGCCCAGCTCATTTACTGCCGCCAGTGACTTTTCCGAATATTCGCCGCATGGAGGACGGAAATATTTCATCTCGTAACCGTATTCCCGGTTCACATATTCGTGCAGTGACATTATTTCCTCCCGCACCTCCTCATCGGAAAGTTTCGGGAGAGAAGCGTGAGCCATACCGTGATTTCCGATAATGTGCCCCTCGCTTATCATTCTTTTCACAAGCTCGGGATTGCGCTTGGCGTAATCTCCTGTGAGGAAAAAGACCGCCTTGACGTTCTTTTCCTTTAATGTGTCAAGTATCGGCGCTGTAAAGCCGTTTTCATAGCCTTGGTCAAAGGTGAGAACAATCTTGTCGCTGTCAGTGACCGCATATGCGCCGTATTTATAAAACTGTTCATTGAACATCAGTGCGCCAACGGGACAGTTTTCGTCGTTTACTTCCCGTCCCTGACCGTATCCGCAAAGGGTGTTGTCAAGGGCGAAGGAAACCTTGCCGAAGCCGGATGAAAAGATCATTGCAAGGCTCATCATAAGAGCCATAGCCTTTTTGCCCATCGTAAAAGCATTCCTCCTTTTAAAAAGATATCTATTTCATCACAGAAAGTTTTCTGCGTATGATAATAGCATACCCTTTTTTCGGGGAAAAGCTATAAGGTTTATTTTTCATCTCTGACTAATATTATACCGATTTTTTAGGAAAATACCACTACAATTCGGTTACAATATTATGTCAATACTACTTTTCAGCTTTCTTTCACAAGGCTTTCACAAAAGCTCCTGTTATAAGAAAGCGGTGCGTGAGCAAAGCGTCACGCACCGAAGCTTTAGCCATTCATCAAGCACCAAGATAGGACTTGACAAGCACCTGAAGCAGCTCATCTCGGTCGATGTGACGGACAAGGCTTCTTGCGTTGTTGTATGTAGTTATATAAGTAGGATCCTCAGAGAGGATATAGCCGACGATCTGATTAATGGGATTATAGCCTTTTTCCCTCAGCGCATCATAAATGAGCGTAAGGTTCTTTTTAAGCTCGGTTTCCTTATCCTCATAGACCGAAAAAGTCATTGTCCTGTCTCTTATACACATCTCCGAGCCCACGAGACGCTACGCTATC
>CAMBJF010000186.1 GCA_945867875.1 uncultured Ruminococcus sp.
ACACACTGCATATCGTCGGCAGCGTCAGATGTGTATAAGAGACAGGTACATACGGCTCCTTGCCGCAAGCTTGTCGGCATACAGCGCAGGGGTGCTCCATTTTGATGAGGGGTAGTCATCAACAAGGGATATATCGTTTGTGTTCATACCTGCGATACCCGAGTTGGAATAGTTCGTTTCCCAGTTGTATGTAGACAGCGAAACGCCTGTCTGTTTGATGACCGTGGGGGAGATGTTCCTAAGATCACCGATATCGTTGATTCCGAAAATATACGGGCTTATTTTTTTGATATCTCTGTCGGTATCCACGATAACGGAAACATTTCCCGTTTCTGGAATAATTTCCACGAACATCTGACTATCCGCAAAGGCAGCACCGGTCATACCGCTGACAATTGCCAAAGCTGCGGAAAATGAAATTATCTGTTTATACTTTTTCATATGCAGACTCCTGAACCTATGATCGTTCAAAAAAATTTTCAGATAAACAGTTAAAGCAGAAAAAGCTTTGCATAAGCAAAAAGAACTGCAAGGAATATAACATTCATCAGCGTAAATACTCTGACAAATTTCCTTGTATCGGGGTTCTCTGAATTTGTGTAGCTTTTGTATGTAATAAGGCTGGCGAGAGATGCGATCAGCGTTCCGAGACCGCCTACATCTGTGCCAAGGATAAGCGCCCTGAAATTGTCAGTAAATCCCGAGAGCATAACGGCTGTGGGAACATTGGATATTATCTGGCTCAGAACGAGCGAACATTCAAATTCGTGGCCGTTCAGAAGCCTTATTATCGTGTCCGATACCTGCGGGATATTTTTCAGATTGCCAACAAAAATGAAGAAGCAGGCAAATGTAACAAGCAGACCGTAATCCACCTTTGAAAATGCCGCAGGCTGAAGTATTGCCACAACTACGCATACCGACGCAAGAACGTAGATTATATCGATTACCTTGAACACCGAAAGAATACACAGAACGAACAAAATCGAGTAAAGTACTATGTATCTTGGACATTTAAGTGTTATATCTTCGTCCTTATCTATCTCGATATCCTCATTTTTTATGAACATAACGGAAATCGCCAGCATTGCAAGGCTGATGACCGATATTGGAAGAGTGATCCCGAAAAATTCCCCTGCACTCATTCCCGATGATGAAAACAGAAGAAGATTCTGGGGATTTCCAAAAGGAGTGAAAGCACTTCCCATATTCGCTGCGATCGTCTGAAGGACGATGACGTAAACAGGGGAGCGTCCCACTTTACTGTAAAGCATAATTGTAAACGGGATAAACGCAATAAGTGCCACGTCATTCGTGATCAGCATTGATATGAAAAAGACGGTGAACACAAGCGAAGCCGCAAGCTTGCGTGTGCTTTTGGCAGCCTTGATAACATCTGCGGATAATTTCTTGAATACATTATTTTCCGTAAGCCCGCCCACAACAGCCATAAGACAGAACAAAATGCCGATAAGATTTGTGTCGATGTACTCAACGTAATCCGTAACAGGTACGAAGAGGCAGGATATGAGAGCCAGCGCAGCGGCGATTATAGCGGTGGTCTCCTTTTTCAGAAACTTTTTTAAGCTCAAAACAAACACTCCTAAAAGGCGGCATTCAGCACTATTCCGCTGACAACGCCAATGATATAGAGGAAAAGCACGAAAACAAGGTTGTCCTTTATTTTGTGGTTGGCTTTGAATAAAACTGCAAGTCCCATTCCTGCGCCTGTGCAGAGACCGCCCACAGCAGTTCCGAAAGGAATGCTTCCGCTTGCATACAGTTCAGTGATAATAACAGATGCAGCACAGTTCGGTATCATTCCCACAAGAGCGGCAGCAAAAGGCTGCCATATCCCCATATTGTTAAGAAAATCCGAAACATTGTCCTGTCCCGCAAAGCCGATGACAAGTCCGAGAATAAGGTTTACGATAAGAATGAAGATGAAAATGGAAACAGTGTGTTTGAGGGAGGAAAACCATATGCTGTGGTTTTCGCAGCCGCAGTCTGTGCATACACCTTCAAAATCCGCTTCTTCGTCATTTGAAAGCAACACCTTGCTTATTCCTGCAAATATGATACCGCCGATTACAGCTATAACGAGCTTTGCGGCGATAAGCTTCCAAAGAGCGTCAAACTGGTCAGGGTGTGCAAGAAGAACGGGTATGGCTTCGTCAGAGGTGGAGATATACACCGCCATAAGCGTTCCCGCACCGATTATTCGGCTTGCATAAAGGTTTGAAGCCGCAATTGAAAATCCGCACTGGGGAACACAGCCGAGAGCCGCTCCCACTGCCGCACCGCCAAGCTTGGAATGTCCGGCTTTTTCAAGAGCAAGTGAGAGCTTTTCACCTGCGTGATGCTCGATAAACTCCATAAGCAGGAACGCAGCATAAAGGAAAGGCAGCATTTTGACGGAATCTATCAGTGCGTCAAGAACGATATCTAAAATAAAATCCATAAGTTCACTCCGTGATATATATTCATTGAAACATATTTGTGCCGCTTTGTCAAGACAGATATGTTATTTTACAGTATTTACAAGCTTGCCGATGCCCTGTACCTCGCACTCGATAACATCGCCGCTTTTCAGATATTTGGGAGGCTTGAAGCCCATTCCAACGCCGCCGGGAGTGCCCATAGAGATGATAGTTCCCGCCTTTATGATCATACCGCTTGAAAGCTCTTCAAGGGCATAGGGGATATTGTGGATATAAAGAGCAGTGTTGCTCTTCTGTCTCAGCTCTCCGTTTACCTTGCAGGAAATGTCAAGCTTGGGAGGAAATTCAAATTCGTCCGCTGTAACAACGCAGGGACCCATAGGAGCAAAGCCGTCAAAGCTCTTTCCTCTGAACCACTGCTTGTGGCGCATCTGAATGCATCTTGCGCTGACATCGTTCATTACAGTGTATCCGAAAACATATTCGCCAGCATTTTCAGCCTTGACATTTACAGCGTCCTTTCTGACAATAAATGCCATTTCAGCCTCATAGTCAAGCTCGGTCACAATGTCGAAATGTCCATTGATAAAGTCACCGTTGGGCACAGCTTCATTAACGTGCTTTGCAAAATAAATGGGATATTTTCTTTCACCGCTGTACTCTCCGCCCATAACGTCAGCGCTTTCAAGAGCGTGGTCAAGGAAATTCACACCAAGGCAGATTATGTCCCTTGAAGGACGGGGAACAGGTGCAAGGACTTTTACCTCGGAGAGTGAAATGCCGTCGGAGAAGCCTTCAAGCTTCTGCTTCATAGCCGCAAGCTCTTCATCGGTGATATGTGCCGCAAGAGTTTCCATATCAGCGTAATTCACACCAAGCTCGGAACAGGGAACGACTCTCTGTCCGTCAGATGTGATAACTCCGACCAGTTCCTTTGAGTTGTATAAAAAAGTAATGAGCTTCATAGATTTTATCCTTTCTTATAAGCTGAAAATGCCATTGCTTTTCAGCTGTTTCCGCATTATTGAAATATACTATATTATTTTAGCATATTTCTACAAAAAAGTCAATCGTAATTTGTTGCTCAGAAAAAATTTTGGCTGCAAAATTGTTGCAATATTCGGAATAATCTGATATAATAAAAATAATATTGCTTTTTATCCCGAAAGGATTGATTTTTTAATGACGACTGAGGATATTTTAAATGTCACAGGCATACTTCTGAACTACCTCGTGCCGACGCTAAAGGTATTCGGATTTACGCTTCTTTTCTCGATACCCCTCGGTATGGTGGCGGCTGTGCTGAAAATGTGCCGCTTCAAGCCCATATCCTGGCTCACAAATATCTATATCCTGATAATGAGAGGAACCCCTCTTATGCTTCAGGTCATTGCAGTGTATTACATAATCCCTTATCTGAAGCTGGCTCAGGGACTGCCGTCGCCTATCGCATCTATCCTTGCGGGTATCGACATACGAAGTGAGAATTATATGTTCTATGCGGTGCTTGCAGCGTTCTCACTGAATTATGCGGCATATTTTGCGGAAATATTCAGAGGCGGCATTGAATCCATACCAAAAGGACAGTACGAAGCTGCCGCAGCTCTCGGATTTACCAAGACGCAGACCTTTTTCAGAATAATCCTGCCCCAGGTGGTAAAGAGAATAGTGCCCGCCTCCTCAAACGAGGTCATCACCCTTGTAAAGGACACATCTATCGCAAACGTTGTGGCATATGCGGAGATAACCCTTAAAGCCCGTCAGCAGATGCAGGTCTACAGCTCCCTCGTGCCCCTTATAATCGCAGGTGTTTTCTACTTCGTCCTCGCAACTGTGCTCACATTCCTTTTCTCCATAATTGAGAAAAAGCTGAACTATTACAGATAACGGAAAGGGATATTTTATTATGTCGATGCTTGAAATAAAAAATATTTCAAAAAGTTTCGGAAAGGCTGAGGTCTTGAAGGATATCTCATTTTCCGTTGAAAAAGGACAGGCCGTGTCCATAATCGGACCGTCGGGAAGCGGAAAATCAACGCTGCTCAGAATTGTAAATCAGCTTGAAAAGGCTGACGGCGGCTCTATTTCTATCTGCGGCACGCCGATGATATCCTGCGGGGAGGACGGAAAGGCGGTTTATGCCGACCCCAAAACTCTCAGAAATGTCCGACTGAAAATAGGTCTTGTTTTCCAGAATTTCAACCTTTTCCCTCATTTCAGTGTCCTTAGAAACATTACCGAAGCGCCTGTCTGCGTGCTTGGAATGGATAAAAAGGCGGCTGAGGACAAGGCCTGTCTCTTATACACATCTGACGCTGCCGACGATATGCAGTGTG
>CAMBJF010000187.1 GCA_945867875.1 uncultured Ruminococcus sp.
GTACTGCTGTTCTGACAGCCGGTAAATATGGATAAAGCGGCAAATACGCAAAAAATTGATTTCGTTTTCATAGTATATTCCCTCCGATTTTCTGTAATATTATTATAACATATTTCAAATTTTGACAAATCGGAAGAAAAAAGATAATTTCGGATATTTTCGGACAATAACGGATAAAAACGGACAAAAAAACGTTGCATTTTAAAAATGTAAAATATTTGTAAATAAGTTAGGGCAAAAAAAACTGCCGCATTTTTTGCAGCAGTTACTTTGCCTTGATTTATGGAATTTTTATCATTCTTTCTTCGTTGGGAGTAATATTGGGAGTAGAAGGAAGTATCTCTGTTATACTTTCCTCAGGGTCATATGTTTTTCTAAAAATTACAGAGCCGCCTTGTAGTCCGTCACTTTTAATATTACTGTTATGATTTTCATAATATAAATTCTGCTTTGAAATATATCCCACAAATTCAACATCTGTTGTTGTACCAATTTGTGTTGTTTCATCGTTAGTGTGGTAAGGACCATCATCAACCTTTTTTATACTCATTTTGATATCATAAACCTGATAATAACTATTATATGTATTAGAAACACCAAAAGCTTCTGCAATAAACAAATCCTTTTCCATCAACTCATATGAAGAGTCAATAATTTCCCAATCGCTTGCTATATTATCAAATGTGAAATCAAAACTACTTGCAGATACTGTATTGCCTACCTTGCAGTATTTATTAAAAACATCAGTTTCAAAGCTGCTCTTCAGCTGATTGTCCAGTTCGTCGAAGCTGTAATAATCTTCGTTGCTCTTTATGAAGCAGCCAAGCTCTGATACAGTATATTCCTTTTCAGTAACGGACAGCTCATAGCCGCTTTCCTGCTGTTCCTTTGGAGTGCATCGAGCTGAAATCGATATTACATCGCCGTTCGACAGCTTGTTTGCATTGGGTGAATCACAATTGAATCGTACCTTTTCACGAATAAAATCGTTATCTCCTGTATATTCAAGTGAAACCGTTCCGCTGCCGTCCTCGCCATTAAAAATTACTGTAAGACCTTCAAACGGATCAACGGCTGTAAGGTCCTTATTGACATTCTCGGCTGATGCAACAGCTTCTGTATTCGCAACGGGAGCCGATGACTGTGCAACATCGTCATTATTGCCACAGGCTGTAGTAAGTACTGTGAGCATAATTGCGGCGAGTGCAAATATATTTTTGTTCTTTTTCATAGAAAACTACTCCTTATCTTGTATCTCTATCGTGATGGCTTTCAATTAAATCATTTTTATTTTCGGATTTTTGTCTGTCAAGCTCAAGCTTTTTGGCGTGAGCGGCAGCCATAATTTCATTCAAAGTTTGTTCTTTGGGGGACGATATATTTTTTGAGGGAACATTAAGCACATTTTTTTCGGGAATATCATCCTTACTTGTTAATAAAGGATACATATCAAATGTTTTGCCAATGTTTGTTACATCAAAATGTCTTACACATTGCGATATCCACGGAAATGTTTGCTTCAATTTTTTTATCAAAACAAGTGTTTGTGTATCAGATAACGGTTCGATTGAGCGATATCCTGACCATTGTCTATGGGTGAAATTATTTGATTTCATAAAAGCTTTAATATCCGAATATGCCTTCAGCCAGTTCCTTTTGGGATAATATTCTTTAAGCTTTTTTGTGTCTAAATCAAAATTAATCGCTTTATAATTTAATTTCGGCATAAATACGAAACTCCGACATTATTGGAAATGATGGTTTTTAAAAAATCCTCAACGTTAAAATCATTCTCATTGTTTCCGTCCTCGCTATTATACCATAATATTTTTTTTGCATAAGGTAAAAACCAATCTTTCTCTGCAAGGTTAAGTATCAAATTACCTAAAACAGCAAAATCCTTTTCTGGATTACCGCTGTCACGATAAACACGTCTGAAGCTGTCTGCTTCAAGTATAGGCTGATTTTTCTTGGCAAACACGTCATCCAACGTATTCATAATACTTTCGGGAAGATATTTATTATCCTGCATTATTTTCTTCTCGTCAAGCTCAATTTCAACTTTTATCATAATTCACACCTCCGATATATTTTACGTATATTATATCACGCCTTTTTGAATATGTCAACCAATTTCCCAGTGGGGAATCAAAGCGACAGATTCGCCTTATTTGTCAGAAACAGGATTATACGGCATTGCTTTTCAGCACCCTTTCTTTTTTCTATATTATATCACGATATTTTGAATATGTCAACCGATTCCCCAGTGGGGAATCGAAGAGACATATTCATCATATTGCTCAGGACTTGATATTCTCCGTATCCTCAGATTTTTCTTCAAGTTCTTCGCCGTATTTTTCCATCATATCGGATACTGCCACATCAAGTTTTTTATCGGCGAAGTACTGCTCCAAAGCCGCTGAAATCACTTCATTGATGTGTTCATCGCTGTCATTCTCAGTAAAAAATTTACTGTATGTTTCTGAGGGAAGCTTATATGTCCGTGGTTTTGAGGGCTTTTTATTATTACGATTCATACCCCTGATAGCGAGTTCAGCAGCCTTTTGCGTACCGTTAAACTCTTCAAAGAGTTCACGAAGTCTTTCTGCAAGCTTCATATCAATTTTTACGGAATCCCGCCAAATGTTATCGATCACCACACTATCCTTATATGCTTCACGTATTGCCGCAAGAGCTTCTTTTGAAGATATATATGAAAGCTCGACCGCAGCTCTTACGGAAAGTCTAAGTGAATCAATTGCAACGGTGAATTTATTATCGGCAGTAAGGAGCTTGTTAACACGGATAAGACGTGCAACCGTATTTTTTGAAAGGCTGTATTCTTCTCCAACACGGGCAAGCTTGCTGTCATTCTTTGGTTCTTCCGCCCCGGCTTCTATTGCTCCCAGTTCATCGTGTATTGCCTTGACCTTATTTTCGTTAAACATCTTGGAGTGACGGAGAGCGACTACAGCCGCCTGCTCTGATATGTGGAGGTCTTTGAAGCCACGCTGCATAAGGTTTGTTTCAATAACATACATCTCGGCATCTTCATCGGATAAATTGGTCTTTACAACAGCTGGAACGGTTGTAAGTCCTGCAATTTTTGCAGCATTGGTGCGATTATGTCCTGCCAAAATCTCATACTTTCCTGCTGCATCACGCACTATTATAGGCGTAAGTATGCCATTGTTCTTAACCGACTGCACCATATCGTCCAGTCTCTCGCCCGTATAAAGTGTAAATGGATGTTTGCCGTAGGGGACAAGCAAATCAATGGGAATTTCCTTTACAGACAATGTTTCCGCTGTAGCGTGAGTGCTTGAAAGCATACTCGTAACATCAAATTTCATAATCTTTTCCTCCGTTTTTTCAGGCTCACATCTGCCCTGTGCATTTTCCTTTGCAATTTCAATACGCTGTAAAACGATATACTTTTCGTCCTCTTCTGACGTATTTTTACGAAAACCGTCTGCATTGAAGAACGTCTGCATTACCTCTCGGTGTGCGGCTGTTCCTTTCTTGTTTTTCTGAAAGTAAATCAGGAATTTTGCCAATCCTCTGTTTTCAAAATCAGCCGCACGCCACGTATCAGGAATTGCGTGATTATGGTTTTCTGCTCCTTCAAGACTGTTTACAAAGTTGAGGACTCTTCTTACAAACACAAGGTCAAGAGAATAAAGGTGGCAAGTCCTAAAATCTTTATCATCAGTACCTATATCCGTAAATGAACGGTATTTTATTTTAGGAGTAGCTCTGCATTCCTGTTTGATTATTTCCTGTGTAATCCAGTTTCTCTCCGTAACTATATACGGACAGCCGTAGCATTCGTGCTGCGGAGAGAAATTTTGAAGCACATATCCTGTAGTATCAGCAGTTGTTGACTTTTCAAAGGTTTTGCCGCATTTACAGATGTATGTCTGCATTTTATCGCCTCCTGCTATTCCCCAGTGGGGAACATTTATGTTCGGCTCATTATTTCGTTAGCAAGTGCCTTGTATTCCTCTCCAAGCTTTGTCTTGTTCAGGCAAAGGGATTTCATACGTTCTGAGCTGTTGGCTGCTTCGACTGATTTATGTATCTGCGTGCAAAACATCTTATTGCCGTAACGTTCTGTAAGCTTCTCAACTACCGAACGGCTTATATTTGTGTTATCAGCCATTGTAGCGAGAACTCCGGTTATATCAAGCTTTGGATTGATAGTTTCCTTTACCTGGTTATATATCTCGCTGAGCATATCCAGTCCGTCAAGTGCAAATTTCTGTGTCTGAACAGGAATTATCACACCGTCCGAAGCAGCAAGGGCATTGATGAGCAGTATTCCGAGAGAGGGGAGACAGTCGATTATAACATAGTCATATTCCTGTATAGCCTTGTCTGAAAGAATGAATTTCAGTACGCTTTCCCTCTGAGCCGCCTGCATCATACACGCATCGGCATATGCCAAACCTATATCGGAAGGAATGAAATGCACCTTATTGGTCTCACTGTATCGAACACATTCGTCCATAGAGGGCATTTCACGCTTCTGAGCACCCATCGTAAAGTTATTCGCCGTCGTCATTACGAGGTCACTCATAGTTGCTTTGTCATCGTCCTCAAAGCCGAGATATGCAGACATATTAGCCTGCGGATCAAGGTCGATGAGAAGCACTCTTTTGTCTGCAAGCTCCAGTGCTGTTCCGAGATTTACGGCAGTGGTGGTTTTGCCCACGCCGCCCTTTTGATTTGCAACCGCAATTATTTTCATA
>CAMBJF010000188.1 GCA_945867875.1 uncultured Ruminococcus sp.
TTTTTAACCCCTAATCCGCTTGCGAATTAGGGGTTATTCGACAGACTGAGCCGCTCCCGTCAAGTTACGGAAGCGGCTATAATTATAGGATAGGAAGTCAAAATGTGATTTGGTAAATTACTTGAAATATCTGTTAAGAAGTCCCTGGAATGCCTTGCCGTGACGTGCCTCGTCCTTAGCCATTTCGTGAACGGTGTCGTGGATAGCGTCAAGGTTCAGCTTCTTTGCTCTGGAAGCAAGGTCAAGCTTGCCCTGAGTTGCGCCGTGCTCAGCCATAACTCTCATCTCAAGGTTCTTCTTGGTGGAGTCGGTAACAACGTCGCCGAGAAGCTCTGCAAACTTTGCAGCGTGCTCAGCCTCTTCGTATGCAATTCTCTTATAAGCCTCTGCGACCTCGGGATAGCCCTCTCTGTCGGCAACTCTGGACATTGCAAGGTACATACCTACCTCTGTGCACTCGCCCATAAAGTTCTGATTGAGACCGTCGATAATCTCCTTGTCGTCAACTTCCTTGGCGATGCCCACAATGTGCTCGCAGGCAAACTGAAGACCTCCGTCCTCCTTTACCTCGTTGAACTTTGAGGCGGGAGCGTTGCACTGGGGACATTTTTCGGGAGCGGCCTCTCCCTCATAAACATAGCCGCAGATAGAACAGACAAACTTTTTCATATTACATTTCCTCCGTTTTTTAACATTTATTTATTGAGTTTAATTATACTCATTTGGTGTATTTATATAATACCACACTTTTATTTGTTTGTCAATACTAAAATCAGATTATTCCGCGCTTCTCCATAAATTCGTCAGTCTGCACAAAACCTGAGCGGTTATATCTGTCTATTATGATGAGCTCATTTTTCATACTTCCGTCAGATGTGACGATATTTCCCGTCTCCCGACAGGTGAGGATAATGCGGAAACCCCTGTCTTTGAGCACCCCGAAGCCCTCTCTCGACATTGCACCATATGGATATGCATAGACAAGATGCCCGCCGCCGAAGATATCAAGCCATTTGTCCGTGTCCTCGGCAAAAATGCGGACATATTCCTCATCGCTTTCGCCGCTGTTTTTTGCCGCCCCCCTCCTGCCGTTCATACTGTGCATATTATAGGTGTGACAACCAACGGAAAACACGCCGCCCTCAGTCAAAGCCACAGCGTCCTCTCGGGTCATATATGCATATGCCGGGTTCGGGTCATTTTCCTTTTCCGACTGCACCGTGAACGCTCCCGTGGGGTTCACCACCGCCCTCATACCGTATTTTTCAAGGAGGGGCAGGGCGTATGTGATATTATTCAGATGCCCGTCATCAAAGGTTATGAGCACGGACTTTTCGGGAAGAGTGCCCTTTCCGTCCGCAAAGGCGGCAATTTCCTCGGGTGACACGGCGGTATATCCTTTTTCCGAAAGGTATTTCAGGTCATTTTCAAAGCTTTGGGGCGTAACCACATATTCCCCCGTCCTTTCAGGGTCTTTGAGGACGCTGTGATACATAATTGCGGGGAGCGGCACCTCCGTGGGGATATTTTCCGATGCAGGGAGATACTTTTCCTCCGAAAAAAGCAGCACGAGCGCCGCCGCAAGAAGTACCGAACATAAAATAAAATTCCTCCGTCCCATATTATTCACCTCTTCCGATTATTATATGCGGCAAGTGATGTTCACATTCTATCGCAAAGCAAATACTCTATATATTCAGAAATTTCAAAAATATGTAAAGGATTTCACAAATAACAGCGTAAAAATCCCCAAAAGGTATTGCATTTTATAAAAAAATGTTGTATAATATAAAAAATAGCAACATTTACAGTGGACAACATCTGAAAGGAGAATACGCTTCATACATAAGCGTGACAAGCTATGAAAAAACGGAGCGGTCTTACAGCAGCAATACTCAAACTTATAGCCCTGACCGCAGTTATGATCTGTGTGACTATCACTGTGGCAGGTGCAGTGATAATATATTATGCCACCGAAGAGGGCATAAAAAACGAGGTAAATTATGCCGCACATTCCCTGTATCTTCTCTATGACACGGAGTATCACGGCGAATACTATATGAAAAACGGCTCCCTTTACAAGGGCAAAGAAATGCTCACTAATGCCAGATTTCAGACCGTGACCAATATGATATCCAGCACTTCTGATGTAGATTTTTCCATTTTCTGGGATAAGAAGCGTGTTTTCACCACCTTTAAGCGCAGCGACGGCAGCTTTATAACGGGCACATCTGCCGATGACAAGGTAATTGAGACCGTTCTGGACAAGGGTCGGGAATGCTATTTCAGCGGCGTTACCATCAACGACAAAAAATATGCGGGATATTATATACCCATAACCGATTCCTCCGCAAAGGTGGTTGGAATGATTTTTGCGGGCAGGCCCCTTGACACTGCACGGAGCAATATGCGCAAGATAATCACGGGATTTACGATAATAAGTGCAGTTGTTCTGTCCGTTGTCCTCGTTATTTTCAAGATATTTTCGTCAAAGCTGGTAAAGAGCCTGCTTCAGGTCAGAGACTTTATGGAAAAGGTGGCAAACGGCGATTTTGGTGCTGATTTGTCCCTCGATATCCTGAGCAGGACTGATGAGGTGGGAGATATTGCGTGCAGTGCAAATGCGCTGAGATACAGCCTGAGAGACCTTGTTGAGCGTGACCCCCTTACATCTCTCCTGAACCGCCGCAGCTGCCGCAAGGCGATAGACAGGCTCCTTGCCCGGAACAAGGGCTACACCGTCGCTATGGCAGACATCGACTATTTCAAGAAGATAAACGACGGCTACGGTCATGCCTGCGGAGATATGGTATTAAAGGAGCTTTCGGCGCTGATACGTGAGCGCTCCGAGAAGCAGAAAGGCTTTGCATCAAGGTGGGGCGGCGAGGAATTTCTCATAATCCTGCCCGAAACGGAGCTGAGCGATGCAAGGGATTTCCTTGAAAAGCTTATTATTGAAATTCGTGACAGCGAATATATGTGGGAAGGCAAGCGTGTGCCCGTTACCGTGACCGTTGGTGCGGTGGAAATGAAAAAGGGCGAGACTCCCGATGAGACCATAAACCGTGCCGATCACCTGCTTTATGCGGGCAAGGAATCTGGTCGAAACAGACTTGTGGCGCAGTGATATGATCATTCTGAGCGGACAGGATTTTCTGTCCGCTTTTTTGTTACCCTTTTGTAAGTGAAATAACACCTCATATCTATTGAAAAAGCTCACCGTTATGTGCTATAATAATATCACTGAAAAAATTGTCGGAAAGGAAGTGACAGGGAAAATATGAAAGCTGTTTTTGCCTGGATAGGTCAGTATTTCCGCAGGCTCGACAAAATGCTGTTCCTTGCGGCGGCTGCGCTGTCCGTTTTCAGCGTTGTGCTGCTGTATTCTCTTGTGGCAAACGGTGCTGCGACTATCGAGGTCAGCTCCTCGCTGTATAAAACTCAGGCGGCGGCGGTGGTAGTCGGCTGGGTAATCGCCCTTATGCTGTCCGCTATGGACTATAATAAGATACTGAAATTATGGGTGCTCTACGCCCCCGTGTCCATAATCCTGTCACTTCTTGTATTTACAAACCTCGGCATCGAGGTCTACGGGGACAGAGCGTGGATAGACCTTGGCTTTATGACCCTACAGCCCTCGGAGCTTTTGAAAATAACCTTCGTCACCACATTTTCACTGCATCTTTCAAAGGTCGGGGACAAGATAAACAGGCTGTCAAACGTGCTCCTTCTCTGCGCTCACGGAGCCATACCCACCCTCATTGTGGTATTGCAGGGCGATGACGGCACGGCGAGCGTGTTCCTGATGATATTCGTCATAATGATGTTCTCGGCGGGAATCAGCTGGAAATATATCCTCCCCTGCGCCGCAGCACTGCCCTTTGCGGTATATTTCGTGTGGACAAGAGTGATGAAGCCATTCCAGAAAACAAGATTTCTGGTGCTTTTTGACGATGAGCTTGACCCTCTGGGCATCGGCTATCATCAGCGTGTGAGCAAGACTGCTCTGGGCTCGGGGCAGATATTCGGCAAGGGTCTCTTCGGCGGCGAATACGTAAAAGTGCCCGAGGCAGCCAATGACTTTATCTTCACATATGTGGGACAGACCCTTGGGTTTGTGGGCTGTATGGCGGTAGTCGCCGTGCTCACATACATCTGCCTTAAAATTATGGCGGACTCACGAATTGCGAAGGACGATGCGGGAAAATACCTCTGCGTGGGCGTTTACGCAATGATATGCATTCACTGCATACTGAATCTCGGAATGGTTTTCGGCGTTATGCCTGTTATCGGCGTCCCCCTGCCATTTCTCAGCCAGGGCGGCACATCGACCCTTTCTATGTACATCGGTCTCGGACTTGTGATGAGCGCTTATTCACATTCGGAAAAGAAGTACAAGGTGTTTTATGATGCAGGGTGAGGCAGGCTGAGCCTGCACCCACTCGTTCTATGATTTATTGGGACATTATACCGGCGGCTCGGTAACGATACATTTGGGATTCGGTATATCTTTATATCGCAGGGGACGGGTTCCCCGTCCCGCCGCTCAGATGTGGGATAACGGGACGGGAAAACCGTCCACTACAAAATAATAATATATAAATTACCCGCCAAATTTCAATTTATCGCTTTAATGCGCCGCAAATCGCCCACAATATACGGCGATAATTTCCTGCAAGAAACGCCGTTCACAGAAAGTTTACACTTATATATGACCTTTTGACGAAAAAGCCCTTTACAAATTGTAC
>CAMBJF010000189.1 GCA_945867875.1 uncultured Ruminococcus sp.
ATTTCAAGAGTTGTTTCAACATTCACAGGCGGCAACATCATCGAACGCCCCGAAAGCCTGCGGTGGCAGTTAAAGCACGGATATGTTCCCTATGACCGGGAGATAAAGGAAAAGCTTGACCTTTTGCTTGACGGATATAACGCAAGCCCATACGGCGGCTGTGAACCGCAGTTCAAAGGAATGAGCCGAGCGGAAGCGTGGTGCAAGTCCATACGCCGCAGAACGTTCAAGACCTGCGGTGAGTCGGAGCTGAATTTCCTGCTTCTGAGGTCGAGCCGATATCAGACAGTACGTGAAAACGGCGTATATGTGACTGTATCGGGGGAAAAGCTGTGGTACAACACAAGGGACGACAACTGGAAATATGTGGGCAAGAAGGTTTATGTCCGCTACGACCCCGCCGATCTGGAATACGTTCGTGTTTATGACGAAGAGGACAGATACATAGGCGACTGGCATCTTGATATGTCGATATTCGTGGACTATATCACAGCCGATACGGACGATATTGCAGACAGGGCAAGGCTTGTGGCGCATCAGATACGGGCGATAAAGGCTATGGGCAAGGAGCTTACGGGCGATATGCAGATAGATGCACTTGCCCTTGCCTGTGCCGAAGCGTACCGCAAGACGGGAAATGTCACACTTGCACCGCCTGAGGGCACCAAGGTCACACGGATAGATGTGAACAGTGAGGAGCCTTTGGAAAAGGCGGCGGGAGCGGAAGACCTTGAAGTCAGCTTACAGCGAATGATAGAAAATGCGGCAAGACGCAAAAATAATTTCGAGGAGGATATATAAATGGACGAAAAAAGGATAACCGCTGCATTGGACGCAGTGGAGAGGTTAAAATCTGAAACGGGGCTGTCACAGGAAAAGGCAGGCAAGCTCATCGGCGTGTCGGGTGCTGTATTATCAACACTGAAAAGCGGCACATACAAGGGCGATGTGGAGCGTCAGATAAAGATAATTGAGGACTATTTCTCGGTCAAGGGCAAGACCGAGGAAACATACAAGGAGGTGGATTACGCTGACACTTCCATTTCCCACAGGGCGTATGAGATGATAAAGCTTGCCCACATCAAAGGCGGTCTTGCGGTGTTTGCGGGAGATGCGGGCATCGGCAAGACAAAGGCAGCCAAGAAATACGTCAAGGACAACCCCACAAACAGCTATTACTGCGTTTTAAATCCCTGTTTAACAAGCCTTAAAAGCATTTTGAAGCTTGTTGCCGATATGGTGGGAGCACGTCCCGAAAGGTCACTGTACGATATGTGGAGCTCTATCCGCTCCCGTCTTTCGGACGGGTCTGTGATAATCTTTGACGAAGCACAGCATCTTACATACCGCTCCATTGAAGCACTGAGGGCATTTGCAGACAGCTTTGCGGAGGACGGACAGACCCTCGGCATCGTGTTCATCGGAAACACCGAGACAGTTCAGAGATTCGGCGGACGGCAGAAAGCGGAGTTTGCTCAGATAGCCAACAGGACAAAGCAGAGACTTGTATATACCACCAACAACATCAAGCGTGAGGACATTTCACTGCTGTTCCCCATACTTGCGGACAGAGGTATGAATGCGGAAATTGATTTTCTTCTTGGCATTGCAAGGACACAGCAGGCGCTCAGAGGTGCGGTCAATCTTTTCTCAAATGCTTATGACAATGACGACTTCACGCTTAACGGACTTGTGAAAATGGCAAAGTTTATGGAAATGGACCTTACGGGTCTTGACCTGAAAAAGATAAGGGGTGCTGCATAATGAAAAAGAACGGAAAAAAGGTACTGATAGTGCTGCTGTGCATACACGAGCTCCTGCTAATAGTCACGGGAATGGGTCTTGCGCTGATGATAGAGACGGGAGGCATCACAAACGGAGCAGGGCTCATAATCCCTATGGCTCTTCTGCTTGTGACATTCGGCTGGATACTGCGGGGCAGCTTTGAGGATATCAAAGGATAACATACGGCTTCTAAGGAGCTGAGCCTGTCAGCTCCATTCCACGGCATATGCCGATAAAAAATTGAACGGAGGTTTTTGTGTGGTAAAGTATAAGCGAGTGACCAAGGGACGCAGCGTGACTATCCCCAAGGACATAGCAGCGGCGGCAGGCATCACGGGCGGAACGGCTGTTGACCTGATAAACACCGATGATATGATAATGATACGCCGTCACATTCCCGCCTGCATATTCTGCGGCAATGACGTGACCGAACAGGAGCATCATCTTTGCGGCAGGACGGTTTGCGCCGCCTGTGCAAAGCAGATGAGAGAGGAGTATGATGAACATTATGGAAAAGACGATTGACAGAATGGTGGAAATTGCCCGTCAGATCGACGAGCTCCACGCCGAGTACAGCACCCTTGAAGCTGAGATAATCAAGCGCTTCACCGAGGAGACAGAGAACAGCAAGTGCAAGGCTAAGGAATATGAGAGCGAGAGCGGCTCTGTAAGCGTGGCTTATGCGGATAAGGTAAGCGTGGTCTATGATTCAATGCTTTCTTCCATATTCGGTGCAGCATATTCCGATATGGTGAAGGAAGAGAAAAAATACACCCTTTCAGCTCCCGCAAAGCAGCTCCTTGCGGCAATATACAAAAAGGAGTACATAATGCTTGATGACGACCAGAGCGTTGAAAAAGCTATTTCAGATCTTCCCTGTGACGAAAAGAGTATCAAAGTGCTTGCCAAGAAGATAAAAGGCAAGAGCTTCAAGACCGATAAGGCAAACCTTATACGTTACGGCGGCTTCGATGAACAGACGGCATCTGACTATGCATATATGATATCCGAAGCGGCAAACTGGTGCAATTTCAGAGATATGCTGAGGCTTGACGGAAGAAATGTTCCTGAGAAAACAGCAGAGGTCATAAGCTGCATAAACAGTGCCGTTACGGTTGACACGTCCCCGAAGGTCACACTTAAAGCAAAGGAATAATGCTATGGATATGGAGACATTTGTAAGGGAATGCAAGTCCTGCGATGTTTCCGCCGATACAGAAAAAGCTTCCGAGCTGCTTGCATTTGCCGCACAGCTCGGCGAAGCCATTTTATCGGCACGAGAAAAGCGGGACGGCAAGATTCCCTATGACCGGGTAATTGACCTGTACAATGAAATTTGCGTGAGCCTGCCGAAAGCCTGCAAGCTGTCCCCGGAGCGGAAACGACGCATAAAGGCATTGTTTGATCGAAAATTCACCATTGAGGATTTAGAGAAGGCATTTCGCACAGTTCAGAACACGCCGTTCCTGCGGGGTGAAAATGAGCGTGGGTGGCGGGCAGCGTTTGACTGGATAATCAAGCCCGCAAATTTCCTTAAGGTCTTGGAAAACAATTACGGCAGCGCTGAGAAAAGCAAGCCGTCCTATGACACTGATGCTTTGTGGGAACACGCTATGAAACAATATGATTGAAAGGAATGATAAAAATGACCGATAATGAGCGGCGGCGCATTTTCGGACTGGCAAGGGAGCTGGGGATAAACCGTGATGAGCTGCATATTCTTGTGAACGGTGTTACGGGGTGTACAAGCATTACGGAGCTGAACAAAAAGCAGACCTATGCTGTTATACGGGAACTTGATGACAGGATAAAGCTTTCGGGCAAAACTGTCCATAAAAGCAGCAAGCCCAAAAAGGAAGAAACGATCGTCCCCGGAATGATAACACCAAACCAGAAGCGTTACTGCTGGAATATGATGTATCATCTTGCGGAGCTGGAGCCAAGAGAAACGGCGGTGGGTGAGAGAATGTGCGGTGCGATCGGCAAGATACTTGGCATTACGGCAGTCCCCGAAGACCCGTTCAAGTGGGTATCGTTTGAGCAGGGGCGTGATCTGATAGAGGGGCTGAAACGATATGTGTATTCGGCGGAAAAAAAGGCTATCAGGGAGGGGCGGCTGAAATGAGTTTTGATGACCTTATGTACTTGATAGACCCGTTCAGAAGGCTTGCGGATATCTTTCGGGACTTACGCAGGCTTGCTGATGAAGCACCCTGCTCCGCTCCGCCCATTGAATATGCCCGAGCAAAGGATAACGGAAAGGTTATTGCCGAGCTGTTCCGGGGAATTTCCGCAAGATATCGGGCTAAGATGTATCGGTTGAGGTTTTCCCCCTGTTGCCACAGAGCAGGCGGCGTGATGATAAGAAAGAAAGGGCGGCTTGTCCGCAGGAAGAGGTGAGGGAAATGGCTGATAAATTAGTTTTGCTGGGTAATGTGCGGAAAAAGCTATATTACATTTTCCGCAGCTATGGCACACCCGAATGTCTGAAAAATGATATTTTGAAAGCATTGAAGAAAATTCCTGCCGCTGATGTTGAGCCTGTTATTCGCTGCAGAGATTGCCAATTGCATAAAAACTGCGTAACAGAAGATAGTTTCATTTTATCCGGTATTTCCTCAGATAAAGGATTCTGCTGTGTAGGAAAAGAGAAAGACGAAGATTAAGAAAGGAGCCTGCATATGAATTTGCTTGAGGAGCGGAAAAAAGCTGAGCAGAAGCTTATGATAGAAGAAAAGCCTAATACTAATAACTGTTTGAATGTTATTGGTGTGGATTTCGGCAGTAATGAATCCTCTACGAACTATGTACTGACTGTATTTATCGGGAATTCTGATACCCTGTACGTGTGTCTACCCAATAGAACGAAATGAGAAAGGAGCCTGCATATGAATTTACTTGAAGAGCTGACACTTGACGATCTTGACGAGGAACAGCGGGAGCTGGCGGAAT
>CAMBJF010000190.1 GCA_945867875.1 uncultured Ruminococcus sp.
ACCATATCATACACAAAAAAGCCACCCTTTCGGGTGACTTTTTCGACAGACTGAATGCCGGTGCAGTTTATTGACTGCGCCGGCATTTTAGTTTATGCGGAATTTTCATTTTGTGTTATTGAGTATGACCGCCCAGAATTATTGCGTTTATCTGCTCGTCGGTCATACCGAAAGCTTTCATATTCGCTATGAGTTCTGCCTGCTTTTTGGCTGCGCCTTCGGCTTTGCCCTCGGCTCTGCCTTTTATCAATCCTTTGGCTTCTCCCTCAACTCTGCCCTCTTCCTTAGCATTCTTCAAAGCAGAAGCCTCATCGTGGAGAGCTTTTTCACGGAGACGGGCTATTTCACGTATTTTCGTGTCCTCGCTCATATCGTATATAACATTTACGGCTTTTTTCATAATAGGAACATTGGTCTGACTTATCATATCAAGCGCCTCCTCACTGTCCGCATTTATAAACTGGAGCCATAGCTCACGGCTGTTTGCCGGGTCGGGCTTCTTTCCCACCTTTTTCAGCTCAAAGAAATGGATACTGAATTTGTCCGAGAAAACCTCCTCCGTACCCTTTATCATTGCCGCAACCTCGGTGTGATAATCGTTTCCCGAAAACATATTGAAATTGATAATATTGATGGTTATAGTCTGTTTCAGCTCGCTGTAATCCTCGCCGCTTTTAAGCTCTGAGGAATAAAGCTTTGCCCAGTAGAAAAGCGTTCTGTCACGGTAATCCGCATCATTTTTTACCTATATCTCCACATTCACAAGCTTGTCGTCAACTTTAAGGCTAAGATCAAGCCTGCTGAATTTCCCTGCCAGCGTTTCGGGCGGCAGCTCGGGATTAGTGATCTTTATCTCCGAAATACTTTCCTGCGGGATATCCAGCATACTTGCCACGAACGAATGGAGCATATCCTCATTTTCAGTAAATATTTTCTTAAATATGATATCAAGCTTTGCCGAAATTACGTTTCTTGCCATACTGCCGCCCTCCTTTTGATTATAGTATAACACATTTTCTCAGACATTGCAAGAAAAAAGTGCCGCACCTTTTGCAGATGCAGCACCGTGTGTAAATTCGGATATATTAAAGTCCGTTGGGATTGTTTTTGATAAATCTCCAGCTGTCCTCGCACATCTCGGAAATGTCACGCTCAGCCTTCCAGCCAAGCTCGTTCAGAGCCTTTGTGGGGTCGGCATAGCACTCGGCAATGTCGCCTGCTCTGCGGGGCTTTATTTCGTAGGGAATGTTGACGCCGCTTGCCTTGATAAATGCATTCACAACGTCAAGAACGGAATATCCCTTGCCTGTTCCCAGGTTCCAGATGCCCACACCTGTCATATTTCTGACCTTGTTGATAGCCTTGATATGACCGAGAGCAAGGTCAACAACGTGGATATAATCTCTTACGCCTGTGCCGTCGTGGGTGGGGTAATCATTTCCGAAAACGCCGAGGCAGGGGAGCTTGCCCACTGCCACCTGCTGGATATAGGGCATAAGGTTGTTGGGGATACCGTTGGGGTTTTCGCCAAGCTTGCCGCTCTTGTGAGCGCCGATGGGATTGAAGTATCTGAGAAGCGCCACGCTCCACTGATCGTCAGACTTGCAGATATCCTGTAAAATGCCCTCTATCATAAGCTTTGTGGAGCCGTAGGGGTTTGTGGTGGAAAGGGGGAAGTCCTCTTTGATGGGAACGGACTTGGGAGAGCCGTAAACCGTTGCGGAGGAGCTGAAAACTATCCTCTTGCAGCCGTGGTTTCTCATAACATCGCAGAGGATAAGTGTGCCTGTGATGTTGTTGTGGTAGTATTCGATAGGCTTTCTTACAGACTCGCCAACAGCCTTGAGTCCTGCAAAGTGGATAACAGAGTCGATGTCATTTTCCTCGAACACCTTTTCCACAGCAGCTCTGTCAAGAAGGTCTGCCTTGTAGAATTTGAAATTCTTGCCTGTAAGCTCCTTGATTATCTCCACAGCTCTCTCCTTGGAGTTGGAAAGATTATCGAGGATAACGATGTCCTCGCCTGCATTAAGGAGCTCAACGCAGGTATGTGAGCCGATATAGCCTGCTCCGCCTGTTACTAAAATAGCCATTTTGCATACCGTCCTTTCTGTGGTAACTCTTTTACCTGATGATATGATTATACATCATCTTTTGACGAAGTTCAATGTATTTTTGCTTCTTTTATATGTATTTTTGTTGCAGGAACTATATATGCTGTTCCTGATGCGGGATAATTATAACAAAATATCCTGACAAGGCTATGCAATACGTTTCCTGTGTTCAGAAGCTTGACAATTACGGTAAAAATGGTATAATAAATACGTTGACACGCAAGTATAAGCTTACCGAAAAAGAACTTGAGCGACCAAATACGCTCTGAAAGTGTACTATTACATGAATGTGGGCTTGCAAGTTAGTGTATATGGAGAGTTGTTAGAATATGAATAAAGCAAGGGATTTTTTGATATTTACTATAATGGCGTGTATTTTGGTTTACACACTTTTTATGATTGCTGAGTATAATAATCATAAAATTGAAATGTTGACTTTTGAAAATTCAGAAGATTTATTTTTAGCATGTGAGGAGTTTTATATAAACCAAAACTATGTGAATGTTGAGAACTGTAAACCGTATTTCCAAAAAGAAAATCACATTGGTAATTATACTTGTGGTGTGGAGATTTGCTCATCTGAAAAAGCAAAATTGAATAATATGTTAACTTACGGAAATTTAACATTGGTTGATGACAACTACACTTATCAACAGGCTGGATATAGAGACATTAAAGGAAAACTTTATAATTTGAATGTTAATGAAAAAAACATTCTTATTGCCGAATATAGTTTATACAATAAAAGATTTTATGTTTTTATGGTATCAAGTGTTGAAAATGATATTCTACGCACTAAATACTTTAGTTCATAATTGTTTATTTGAATTTAGGTTTTCCGGATGTTTATAGTGATTAATTTGTTTTTTATCTCTTGCAAACCCGCTTTATTACTGCGTTTGTGCGGTTTTGCTTAAGACTAAACATTATAAAAACGGAGGTGCTTAATATATGTTAAAGGTTTTAGATGTATTCCCCATCGGGAAAATCCTTTCTGTAACACTTGAGGGGCCTTGCGAAGATATCAAAAGCGCCGGCAAGCTTGTTGACAGCAGCGGAAATACTGTCGTTGTCCTTTCTGTAGCAATGCCACGCCATAACACCCCTGCTGACATAAACAAAAGCACAACTGTTATGATCAATTCCTGTACGCTGAAAAAAGGGACTGAATTGTCTATTGCATAATTTTACCTTTATACTACCCCCCAAAAAACAGAAATCCCGCAAACGACCTATAAAGCCGTTTGCGGGATCATACTCTGGTGAGCCATTGGGGATTTGAACCCCAGACCCTTTGATTAAAAGTCAAATGCTCTGCCGACTGAGCTAATGGCTCGAACAAAGATATCAGCTAACTGATACACAATGCTTATTTATTATACCAAAACAAAGCCCGCTTGTCAATAGAAAAATATGCCATTCTGCAAATTTTACACATTATTCACATTCTGCCAAATAAAATGTTCACCGTCAGAACGCTTACGATAAAGCCCGTTATGTCCCCCGCAAGCGATGCGGCAAGGGTGTGACGGGTGTTTTTTATCTTCACAGCGCCGTAATATACCGCAAGAGTATAGAAAGTTGTCTCGGTGGAGCCCAGCATAACGCTTGCCACACGCCCCGCAAAGCTGTCGGGGCCCTGCTCTTCAAGCAATGCTTCATATACCGCCAGCGCACCGCTCCCCGATACGGGACGGATAAGTGCGAGAGGCAGGCACTCTGCGGGGAAGCCTATTTTATCAAAAAATCCCGAAAACAGTCCTGTCAACAGCTCCTCCGCACCCGATGCCCTGAACATTCCTACGGCGGTTATGAGGGCGATGAGCGTGGGGAGCAGCTCGGCGCAGGTGGAAAGATTTTCCCGTGCCCCCGCCGCAAATTCCGAGAAAACGTCCACCCTTTTGTACAGCCCGTAGGCGATTATTATAGCTATCATCACGGGGATAACAACAGCTGCGGCGGTCATAGGCTGTCCCTCCCCTTGTTTTTACCGAGAGGCACCACAGCCGCAGTTACCGACACCAAAAGCGCCGCCGTCGAGGTTATCCACACCGCAGGAACTATCTCCAAGGGGTCTGCGGAGCCGTATTTCATTCTGAGGGACAGCGCCGTTGAGGGGATAAGGGTCAGGGATGCTGTGTTTATGACGGTGAAAATTATCATTGAGGGGGTGGCGGTGTCCCCTGCTTTTTCCTCCTCCGCAAGGGCTTTCATCGCCTCAATGCCGAAGGGGGTCGCTGCATTTCCCAGTCCAAGAAGATTTGCGGTTATGTTCATACATATTGCCTTGAAAGCCCGTCCCTGCTTGTCTATGCCCTTGAAAAGCCCACCGATGATGACCGCAAATACTGCCGCAAGCTTTTCGGTAAGCCCCGACTTTTCAGCCACCCGCATAAGCCCGCCCCAGAAGCACATTCCTCCGCAGAGATATATGCACAGCTCCACTGCGTTCACAGGCTCACTCAGCACCGCTTCCGTCAGCTCTCGGGTGCTTCCCGTAATGACCGAGGCAATAAATGAGCCTATTATCAGCAGGGCAAAAATGAATGTAAGCATAAAAATCCCCCTCGTTTATATATCGTTAATAATTTTTGTAAATTTTCTTC
>CAMBJF010000191.1 GCA_945867875.1 uncultured Ruminococcus sp.
CACTGCATATCGTCGGCAGCGTCAGATGTGTATAAGAGACAGGCTCTTGACGCAGCAACACAGGGCTTTATGGACACTCTTACCGAAAAGCTCGGCGACAATGTTAAGTTTGACCTCCAGAACGCAAACGGCGAGAGCACAAACTGCTCCACCATCGCAACAGGCTTTGTTGCATCAAACGTTGACCTTATTCTTGCAAACGCTACCGCAGCTCTTCAGGCTTCCGGCGCCGCAACAAGCAATATCCCCATTCTCGGCACATCTGTTACCGACTATGCCACCGCTCTTGAGATCGACGACTGGACAGGCGTAACAGGCAGAAACATTTCAGGAACCTCCGACCTCGCTCCCATTGACGAGCAGGAGAAGATGCTCAAGGAGCTTTTCCCCGAGGTAAAGCAGGTAGGCATCATTTATTGCTCCGCTGAGGCAAATTCCAAGTATCAGGCAACACTTTTCGGCGACGCTCTCACCGCTGACGGCATTGCATTCAAGGAGTACAGCGCAGCTGATACAAACGAGATAAGCACAGTTGTTTCCACAGCTGTTTCCGAGTGCGACGTTCTCTACATTCCTACCGACAACACAATGGCATCTTCCACCGAGACCATCAAGAACATCGTTGTTCCCGCAGGTATCCCCGTGATTGCAGGTGAAGAGGGAATCTGCTCCGGCTGCGGCGTTGCAACACTTTCCATCAGCTACTACGATCTCGGCTGCAAGACAGGCGAAATGGCATATGAAATTCTTGTAAACGGAGCTGATCCTGCAACAATGGAGATCGCATTTGCTCCCAACGTTACAAAGAAGTACAACGCTCAGATCTGTGCAGATCTCGGAATCACACCTCCCGAGGGCTATGTTGCAATTGAGACTGAGTAAAAAATAAACACAAGCTATGCGGATATAACGGGGTTCAGAAAGATCTGTTCCCCGCTTCTGCGTATATAAAGGAGGAAAAAATATACATATGGAGCTGTTTTTATCAAAGCTTTCCACCTTTGGCAATGCCATCCCCGGAGACATAACTCAGGGCCTTATCTGGGGCGTTCTTGCCATAGGCGTGTTCATCACCTACAAAATTCTGGACTTTGCCGACCTTACCGTTGACGGTTCTCTCGGCCTCGGCGGAGTTGTGGCAGTGGTTCTCATCACAAACGGTGTGCCCGTGCCCCTTGCGATGTTCATAGCATTCCTTGCAGGCTGTGCGGCAGGCTTCGTCACTGCATTTTTCAACACCGCTCTCGGAATCCCCGGGATACTTTCGGGAATACTCACCCAGCTTGCACTTTACTCGGTATATCTCGACATTAACGGCAAGGCAAATGCCCCTGTCAGCGTCGATAAATACCCCCTTGTCCTTTCATCGAGATTTGTCACCGCAGGAAATGCCTCCGCAGATATTATAAAGACTGTGGGAACTGCGCTCATCTTCGTTGTATGCATAATTGCGATATTGTATTGGTTCTTCGGCACTGAGTACGGTATGGCGATAAGAGCCACAGGCTGCAACAGCAACCTTTCCAAGGCAGAGGGCATAAACACCAAGAGAACAACTATCGTTACCCTCGTTATCTCAAACGGTCTCGTGGGACTTTCGGGTGCGCTCCTTGCTCAGTACCAGGGCTTTGCCGATGTAAATATGGGCAGAGGCGCTATCGTTATCGGACTTGCCTCCGTTATCATCGGAATGGTTCTGGGCGAGGTTATCCTCAGAAAGCATTTCAACTTCATCGCAAAGCTTTCCTTTACCGCACTTGGCGCTATCATTTACTTTGTAGTTCTCCGAATTGTAATGCTCATCGGTCTTTCCACCGATAACACTAAGCTGTTCTCTGCCGTTATCGTTGCTGTGTTCCTTGCTGTTCCTTATCTTCAGAAGCAGTCAAGAGCCTCTTTTGCAAAGGCGGGAAAGAGATCGGAAGAATCCCTCGGAGCAGGAAAGGAGAGTGTCTGAAATGCTGGAGCTTCACAACATAAAAAAGGCGTTCAACAAGGGCACTATCAATGAAAAAAGAGCCTTGAACGGCGTTGAGCTTACCCTTGATGACGGCGATTTCGTTACTATAATCGGCGGAAACGGCGCAGGAAAATCCACCACGCTCAATGCAATTGCAGGAGTATGGCCCGTTGACGAGGGTGCTATCATCATCAACGGACAGAACGTTACGGGACTTTCCGAGCACAAGCGTGCGAAATTCATAGGACGTGTTTTTCAGGACCCTATGACAGGCACAGCCGCAACAATGGAAATTCAGGAAAACCTTGCTCTTGCCGCAAGACGTGGCGAGAAAAGGGGACTGCGCTGGGGAATAACCAAGCGTGAAAGGGAAGAATATCACGAGATGCTCAAATCTCTTGACTTGGGACTTGAGGACAGAATGACTGCAAAGGTGGGACTTCTTTCAGGCGGTCAGCGTCAGGCTCTCACCCTCCTTATGGCGACCCTCAAAAAGCCCGAGATACTTCTCCTTGACGAGCATACAGCCGCTCTTGACCCCAAAACTGCCGCAAAGGTGCTGGAGCTTTCGGACAAGATCATCGCCGAGCATCATCTCACCGCAATGATGGTAACTCACAATATGAACGATGCCATAAAGCACGGCAACCGTCTTATTATGATGAATGACGGCAAGGTGATATTTGACGTTAAGGGTGAGGAAAAAGCCAAGCTCACCGTTGATGACCTTCTCGTTAAATTCGAGCAGGCAAGCGGAACAAAGCTCAATAATGACAGAATGCTGCTTTCGGAATAAATAAAACTCCCACGGAACAAAAGGAAAATGTTCCGTGGGAGTTTTGTATTTTTAGCTTATTTCCGTGGGTTGTCAACAGTATAGATAATGCAGGCAATTCCCGAAATGATGGCAAATAAAATTGCTCCGCCAACAGCATTATCCAGAAAAGCACCAACTATAAATCCCGCAAAGGCTGATATTACCATAATTATAAGTGACACAACAGTTCTGAATTTGTTCATAGCTTTCACTCCATATTATTTAACATCAATACTTCCGTCAACCTCCACCTCAAAAGGCAGCAGTTCAAGTATATCCTTTTTAACATCAACTCCGTCATAGACCTGAGTGAGCCTGAGACCGTTCTCCGAAAGCTCAAAAACGCATCTTTCCGTGATGTAAAGCACTCTCTGACCATTCACGTGGGCACGCTTTGCGGAAAAGCTGATGTTGTCTATTTTATCAACAAATTTCGGGATAGAGCCGTTCTTTATTATCTCAACGCTGTCACCGTTTTCAGCCACATCAAGCCCCTTTGTGTTAAAGGTAAGGCAGAAAACCACCGTGTGGGTCTTTGCGGTTATGTTTGCAAAGCCGCCGATGCCCGAAAATGCTCCCGGACCTCTGTGGGAGTTCACGTTTCCGAAGCGGTCAACCTCAAGTGCTCCCATAAAGCAGATATCAAGACCGCCGTTGTCGTAAAGGTCAAACTGGTTCGCCATATCGTTCATTGATGCTGCGCCTATCATCGCTCCGAAAACCGTTCCCGAAGCGGGGAAACCGCCTACGCCGCCCGATTCAACGGTAAGGGTTATCCTGTCCAGCATTCCGCTTTCCCTTGCGTATCTTGCCACATTTTCGGGAATGCCGATGCCGATGTTCACGATGTCATCGGGTCTCAGCTCCTTTGCGGCACGTCTGCCGATGATGTCTCCCGCAGGATTTACGGCAGTTTTTGTGTATGTTCTCTCCGCAAGCATCTCGTTCCAGTCCTGCCACTGGGAATAGGGTATCTCAAAGCTTCCCGTAAGGGATTCATATGCTGCGTGTCTCGGCTCAGGCTCCACCATAACTATGGCATCAACAAGGCAGCCCGGGATAATCGTGTTTCGGGGACGGGCAGGGGTGCTGACTATCCTGTCCACCTGAACGATGACCTTGCCGTGATTTGCCTTTACCGCCTGACATATGGAAAGAGCGTCTCCCGACATATACATATCATCGAATGAAATATTGCCCTTGCGGTCGGCGGCTGTGCCCTTTATGAGCGCAACATTCAGCTTCGGCAGTGTATAATAAAGAAATTCCTCACCGTCCACGAAAACCCGCTTTACAAGGCTTTCGTCCTTGGAAAGATTATTTATTCCCGGTCCGTCAAGACTAGGGTCAACGAAAATATCAAGTCCAACCTTGGAAAGTGCTCCGGGGAGACCGCCTGCTTGGGCACGTATGGCGTGGGAGATACAGCCGAGGGGGAGGTTGTACGCCTCAAACCTGTCCTCAAGGACAAGCTTTTTTGTGCTGAGCATAGCTCCGAAATGACCGCAGATGAGCTTGTCAACAGCGCCGTCTCTTATGTAGCTTTCCGCATTTCGGTTCTCGTCCCAAACGCCGAAGCCTGCGCTGGAAACTATTGTAAGATGCTTTGGTGAGCCTGTCGCCTTGTATCTGTGATATAAAGCCTCGTGAAGCTCCACCGGATTTTCGATGCCTACAAACGAATTAAGGCATATAACATCGCCGTCATTTATAAGATTTATCGCTTCGTCAGGCCCCATAATTCTGAACATTTTCCGACTTCCTCTCAATAAAAATCCATTTTATATTGTAATGCATCTGCATTTTTTTGTCAATAAGAAAAGAGGAAACACGCCGACTTTTAAGTTTTGGTGATAAAATTTACATCAACTTGAAAGAATATTTAATATGTTGTATTTAATTTCTGATAAAATTAAACTATAACAGTATAAAAA
>CAMBJF010000192.1 GCA_945867875.1 uncultured Ruminococcus sp.
CTTGTGTATCTCATAGCTTTTATTATACCATATTTTTTCTATGTTGACAAGTTCTAAAAATCATCAAAGATCCCGTTGTTGTAATGAATATGCAGGTGGTTCTTAGCCCTTGTCAGCCCAACATAAATTTTTCTGCGTGCCTCGTCATCATTTACAGCCGCATTATTAAGCAGCATATAAACACTGTCAAATTCCCTGCCCTTGGACTTGTGTATCGTGGAAACGAATATCGTACCATTTTCGTCACTGAAAAAGTCTTCAAGCTTGGATTCGTGGAAAAATGCATCAAGGTCTGACTTGTACTTTCTTTCCGCTGATTGCTCATATGTATCAAGAATAGTCATACACAAAGGCAGTGCCGAGCTGCGGGAATATGCACTTTCAAGAGCGTCCTTAGCTTCATTCCAAAGCACGTCTGATATTATCGGAGATGTAAGCTTTGCTTCAAGCACCTTTATAAAATATCTTATCTCCGCAAGATTATAAATATCAAAGCCGTCATTTGACTGAATAAGCTTTGCACGGCGACCCGACCTGTTGAGAAGTCCCGCAATACACGCAGCTTCAATGTTAGTCGAAGTAAGAACACACACGGACGAGCCGCCGTCAGGGCTGCTCAGAAGATCATTTACAACAGCCGTTTCCATATTTCGTGTCCTATGCCTGATGAGCTTTACCTCACCGTCATTATCTGACATTGAAATTATGGGACTTGTTTTCATACGCTCGGTAATTGTTTCGGCAAAGGCGTTTGCAAGGGAGACTACAGCCATACAGCTTCGGTAATTTTCCACAAGCTCATATTTTACGGCATTTTTGTCTGTAATAAAGGAGCGGAGAAATTTTGAATCTGAGCCTCTAAATCCGTAAATATTCTGGTCATCATCCCCCACGGCAATAACACGCATATCCTCATTCCGCTCCATAAGAGCCTCGATCAGAGCATACTCGTTTTCGTCCATATCCTGAGCTTCGTCTATTACAACGACAGTTTTGGTTATGCGTCCAAGCTCCACCTCTCCGTTTTTTATCATACTTGCGGCATCGCTTACGATATTTTTCGCGGTGTCAAGATTGCCTACTCTTCCTAAGAGGTCAAAGCAATATGAATGAAATGTTTTTATCTCAACAAAGCTTGCCGCATTTCCGATAAGCTCATAAAGTCTTTCCTTAAACTCGGTAACGGCTGCCCGTGAAAATGTAACCATCAAAAGCTGCTCGTGCTTTACGTCTTCAAGAAGCAGAAGTGACGCAAGCTTATGAACAAGCACCCTTGTTTTTCCACTTCCGGGTCCTGCGGTCACAACGATATACTGTGAACTGTTGTCATCAATTATTTCACGCTGTTTTTTTGACAGAACACTGAACAGCTTCTCATATTTCTGCGGCGTGATATTCCGCTCGATTTCTTTTGTCCGTTCGCCCTCAAAATATTTATTCAGAAATTTCTTATAGTCAAGCTGAAAATAATCATTTACAAACTGCAGAGCGGCATTATAATCCTTCACCATCATATTTGCATACTCGCCTACAATATGTATCTGCTGAATTTTCTGACAGTAGAAATCGTTAAGCTGTTTGTAATCATCTTTTTTGTATTTGATCTTGTTGTCAAGCTCAAGCCTTGTTATCTCCATACTGCTGTAAATTACAAGGAATCCTCCCTCAAGCTTCATTGAATCTATTTTTGCAAGATAAAGCAGAGCTTCTTCTATGTCACGGTCGGATATCTTTACAGCACTGCTTTTTTCATAGGCATTTTTAAGCTCCATAATCGAAAACTGAACAAGCACTTCTTCCTTGTCGGTCTTTTCTGCGGAACATCTGTCAAAAAGATAGCTAACAATAAATTTTGAAATATTTACACAAGTATTTCTTTTGCTTTTAAATGTCTCAAGATTTACTTTTGGGGTTATATTTACACGGTTAAGCGCCGCATCGCTATGTTTTTCAATATAATTCCTGATAGTCCAGTAATAGAAAACAGTTTTTATGTTATTGACCGTAGACAGCTTGATGCCGCTGTTCTGAGCCTGTTCATTCAGCTCTTTGAGAAAAAAGCTGCTGCCGTCATCATCAAGCTTTTCAAGGATAAACTTTTCAAGCTCCGCAAATTTATTCAGTATAGTAAGAGACCTGTTCTTGCTCTCATTTTTCCTGATATATGCAGTCATATCCCTGCTGTCGGCAAGCATACCCTCTTCACGTAGAAGATTGATGATATGTATAACATCGGGCATTGGTATTCCAAGCCTGTCAGCAATATAATCAACACGTGATTCGGCATCGTCATTTCCCGCTTTGGCAATACTTTTGCTTGAAATAAGGGAGCTGATTATCCTCCTTGCATTGGTTTTGTTCATATCGTCAAATTTGTCGGAACGCTCAATCATAACAGAGGCTGTTGCCATATCGGGAACGGTAATGCCGCTTGCAAAGCACATCGGCACATTTTTGCCTCGTGAAATATATCCTGCATTTTCAAGAGCAAGGACAGCGGTCTTGACTCTGGTTTCAATATCCTCCACTGTATCGTCCCAGCCTGCCTGACGGGCAATTTCAAGCGGAGAGCGGCATAGCACGGGTCTCGTTCGGGTCATATCCTTTATTGCTTTCCATATCTGCTGTATCTCACTGATACTGAGCTTGGTCTGATTTAAAAGGATAAAATGCTTGTCAAGGTCATTGTCATTGAAAAGCACATAGCATTCCGCCTGAAGCGACTGGTCACGGCCTGCTCTGCCCGCCTCCTGAACATAATTTTCAAGGGAATCTGAAATATCATAATGTATAACAAGCTTTACATTGGATTTATCCACACCCATTCCGAACGCAGATGTGGCAACGATTATCTGTACCTCGTCATTTATAAATGCTTCCTGATTCTGCTGTTTTTCCGTACTGTCCATTTTGCCGTTGAACGGACGTGCCTTAAAGCCGTCCTCACAAAGCTTTTCCGCAAGCATACGTGTCCTTTTGGTTCTTGAAACATAAACAATGGTAGGACATTTTTTCTGTTCGATAAGGTCTCTCATTACCGAATATTTTTCTTCATCGGTCTCCTTGTATAACACTTCGTATCTGAGGTTTGTCCTTGCGGCAGATGTTGCAAAAAGTTCAAGGTCAAGATCAAGCTTTTTCTTGAAATAATCCCTGATATCGCTTATGACTTTCTGCTTAGCGGTAGCGGTGAAACAGGATACTGGAATGGGGTCACTGAGCTTCTTTTTCTCCCGGAGTTCACGGATAAAATCACCGATGTAAAGATAATCCACACGGAAATCCTGTCCCCACGCCGAAAAGCAATGTGCTTCATCAATTACAAAACGTGAAATATTTCTCGACATAAAAAGCCGTTCTATCGTGCGTGAACGCAGGGATTCGGGTGATATATAAATTATAGATGCAAGTCCGCTTTCCACACGTTCGTAAACCTCTGCACGCTCAATGGGACTGAGCAGCCCGTTTATGGTCACAGCATCGGCAATACCTTTCTTTTCAAGATTATCGACCTGATCCTTCATCAGGGACTGTAGGGGTGATATAACTACGGTAAGTCCCCGTGATGCTTCTCCTGCCATAAGTGCGGGAAGCTGAAAGGTTATTGATTTTCCACCGCCTGTGGGGAATACAGCAAGCAGGGAGCGGTTATTGACCGCCGCCTTTACAGCCATTTCCTGCAACGGTTCGTCATTGTACTTTCTGAAATCATCATATCCGAAAATGCTTTTGAGCTTCTTGTGCACATCCAGCTCTTTATTGCAGTATTCACAACCGCCGCAGGGAGTATTTCTCAGCAGCCGCATTACATTATCCACCGCAGGAAAATTGATATGCACCCATCTTGGTATTACCGAATGAACATCTTCCGCTGTAATGAGCGCAAGGCAGTATGCAAGCTCGATAGGATTATTTTTTATTATTTTTTCCACATCGCAGCTGCCGCATATTTTACCCGAAAAGACTTTTTTGATAAGCTCACCGACATCTCCCGATGGCTTTCTTTTAAGATATACAAAAAAGCCGTAAAACTCTTTTTTTTCGTAAAGAAGTGAACAGAAAATATTTTTCATATCCTCATCAAGGTCAGAGAATGCATTTATCTCATCGTAGAAAAGCTGCATTGCCTTGATCGAATCGTTCAGAGGATTGTTAAGTTCATCGGTGCGGAGCTTATCGTCTTTGAGCAGTGCGTGATATGGCTTGTTTGGGAAAAGCAGCGGAGACAGGTACAGCGTGTCTATGATATATTTGATCCCCGATCTGTCAACTGCATTTTCAATATATTTAAGGTCGTGGGCAATGATATTGTGACCGCAAATAAACCTGTCGCCAAAAGGAAAGATACCTTTGCGTATAAAGTCGGTAAACTCCTTTTCAGATTTTGTATGCAGTTCTTCGTTTTCCGCATTGATTGCACCGTAGTCGCAGACTTTTCCGCTGTCAATGCTCACTTCTGTGTCAACAAATACAATTCTGCTCATTATCCCTATATTCTCCCTTTTTTGGCAAATACTTCTTTTACTATTGTAACATTTTATGAGATAAATTGCAACTGTTTTATTGTTTGTTATCCATTTTTAAAGCTATCCACTGTATCTCTGAAAAAAGCTCCCCTTTGTCAGACAATTTGGCATAGAATTTATACCAAATCAGTGCTGACATAAGCGGAGCATTCA
>CAMBJF010000193.1 GCA_945867875.1 uncultured Ruminococcus sp.
AGATAGCGTAGCGTCTCGTGGGCTCGGAGATGTGTATAAGAGACAGCCATTGCTTTGCCTGATATGTCTTTTTCAGATCAACCGCTTGCAATGTGCGGCCAATGAGATTTGGAACAAGTATTCTGTGATTGTCGCTCGAAAGGAATTGCTTTATTTCAAGTCCCAGCACTTCGGTATTATTCATCTGACTGTTAAGAAATTCGATGATACGCCTTAGTGTATCGGGAATTGCATCGGCAACAAACATCAGTCTTATTTTCCCGGAGCGAAGATTGTTTTCAACAATATCCCAATATGATGCTTTCTGATCTTCATCAAAATCAAATGCGGTGTATAGATCACCCTTATACAGCTCCTGTAATTCTTCAACTTTCCAATATGCGGTTGCATTTGCTGCATAATCAAGCATTTGTCCGACTACTTCACGCCGTATTCTTGTATCTGTACTTCTCTTGACTTCAACAAGAGTGGGAATACCGTCCTGATCAAGAAACAGGTGATCGAGTGACCAGCAAGCACTTCCACCGCTTTCACTCGGAATACCCATTTCTCTTGAAATCAGTATCCATTTACGAGGAGCGTCAGGAGTGATCTGATCTCCGGCAAGGATTGACGGATAGTTTTCTATCAGTTTTTGAAACAGATCTTCTGTCTCATATTTTGTTTCATTTAAAGGAACAATACCGTTCTCGTTTTGTAAGAAAATAGTGTTATTCATTATTGCTGCTCCTTATTGATACGACGAAATACCAAAGAACCTATTGAAAAAGTCCTTGAGCTTGTCAATAACCGTCTGTTTCTTTGCAGTTCTGTTACCGCCGCCGAAACGTGAAACGGGAGGCATCAGCTTGTCAATGTCAGTGCCCGTCGTTTTTATTTCACCATCTCTGAAAGCATTTTCGATGAAATGACGGGTTTCCTCTTCCTTGAGCTTTTCTTCCGTGATAATGCGGACAAGCTCTTTTTCACGTTCTTCGGCAACATAAGAATGCCACTCGGTCGTAACATCTTCAACCTCATTGATATTGGCAATAAATGTTTCAATAAGCTGTTTCTTGCTTCGGAGTTCTGGACTTGAATCAACAGCAGATCTGATAGTTGCAAGAATTTCCTTGTCATTGCAGTGGCTGTCGTGATATTTTTTCACAAGCATAAGGATATAGTCAATATTGATCTCGATCTGCTTAATAAGTTCAATTTCAAAAACTATATCGTCACTGATATCTTTTGAATCACCCTTTGGCTTTTTCTTATTCCATTCGTCACGAATATCCTGATAACGTCCCGAATAATCTTGAATTTCCCTGTCGGAAAGTATCGCCTGATCTGCAAAATCATCGAAGGATAACAGCAGATTGCGCATTTTTAGAAATGCACCGAAAAGCGTGATGAAATCCTTTTGATTTTGTTCGCCGTCAATACGGGGTTCGGATAAGGGGAATTTCTTTTGAAGTTCCTCAACTATTTCAAAATATCCCTTGACGTGTTTTCCGTTTTCGGCATCATATCCGAAATAATAATCCTTGAACTTGCGGAGAAGAACAACGCCGCCCGCCTCCTTATCACCAAAAAGACCTATCGCCTTGTCAACACGCTTCTGAAGATTTCTGAAGCATACAATATTGCCGAATGTCTTAACAGAATTGAGTATTCTGTTTGTTCTGGAAAATGCCTGGATAAGTCCGTGATATTTCAGATTTTTATCCACCCAAAGAGTATTGAGCGTTGTGGCATCAAAGCCTGTCAGGAACATATTAACAACAATAAGCAGGTCGATCTCTTTGTTTTTCATACGAAGAGAAACGTCCTTGTAGTAATTCTGAAACTTATCGGAAGATGTGTCATAAGCAGTATGGAACATCTCGTTATAATCCTTTATCGCATATTCAAGAAAATCACGGGAGGACTGATCGAGTGCCGATGTATCTTCCGAATTTTCTTCATCAAGTATTCCGTCTGCTTCTTCATTGGGAGCATAGCTGAAAATCGTTGCTATCCTCAGCTTCTTAGCAGGGTCGGCGTCCATCTGCTTTTTAAATTCCTCATAATACAGCTTTGCCATAGGAACGGAAGCAACAGCGAATATTGAATTAAATCCGCTTAAACGCTGCTTTGCCTTAATTTCTTCAACAGCTCCGTTCTTGCCCGATGCTACCTCGGAAATGTTTTGCAGAGCATTGAAAGCATAGGTTTTATCACCGCGATATGTTTTTCTGTCGAAATTGTCAAGTATGTATTTGGTAACACCCGCAATTCTTTCGGGTGCCATCATTGCCTTTTCTCTTGCAATATCCCAAACCATTTCATCGTCAATATCATCGTCGGTGTCCATTGTTTTTATATAATCAACTCTGAAAGGGAGGACGTTTTTATCATTGATCGCATCAACAATAGTGTATGTGTGGAGCTGATCGCCGAAGGTCTGTTCGGTAGTGGATAAATGAGGATTTTTTACAGCTCCCGAATTTTCGGGGAAGATAGGTGTGCCAGTAAATCCGAAAAGATGATATTTTTTGAAGCTCTTAACAATAGCAGTGTGCATATCACCAAACTGACTGCGGTGACATTCGTCAAAGATAATGACAACGTGTTTGTCATATACAGCGTGAGTCTTGTTTTTCTTGATAAAAGTCGCAAGCTTCTGAATTGTTGTGATGATTATATGAGCATTATCATCTTCCAGCTGCTTTTTGAGTACGGCTGTTGATGTGTTGCTGTTTGCCGCACCCTTTTCAAATCGGTCATATTCCTTCATCGTCTGATAGTCAAGGTCTTTGCGGTCAACAACAAAAAGCACCTTGTCTATGAATGAAAGATTTGAAGCAAGACGGGCAGCTTTGAACGAAGTAAGCGTCTTGCCCGAACCTGTAGTATGCCAGATATATCCGCCACCTGCAATATCTCCGTATTTTTTGTAGTTGGTAGCAACTTCAATGCGGTTGATTATGCGTTCTGTTGCGGTTATCTGATAGGGACGCATTACCATAAGCATATTTTCGGACGTGAATATGCAGTATTTTGTCAGAATATTCAGAATAGTATGACGGGCGAAAAATGTTCGGGTAAAGTCAATAAGATCGGTTATAACACGATTATTTGCATCAGCCCAGAATGATGTAAATTCAAAGCTGTTGCTCGTTTTTGCTTTTTTGCCTTTGGACTTTTCAGCGTCCTTTATGGTGTTGGAACGTGTGCTGTTGGAGTAATATTTTGTATTTGTGCCGTTGGAGATAACAAATATCTGTACATACTCATACAGTCCGCAGCCCGCCCAGAAGCTGTCACGCTGATAGCGGTCTATCTGATTAAATGCCTCTCGGATAGGCACACCACGCCGTTTCAGTTCAATATGGATAAGGGGCAGACCATTAACAAGTACGGTAACATCATAGCGGTTATCGTGCTTAGCACCCTCTGCTGTCCCGATAACATACTGATTTATCACTTGCAGAAAATTGTTATGGATATTTCGCTTATCAATAAGGGAAATGTTCTTTGAGGTGCCGTCATCACGTTTTAGTACCTGTATATGATCTTCCTGTATCTTTCGGGTTTTCTCAACAATACTGTCATTTTTATTGGCAATGCTGGTTTCAAAAAAAGACTTCCATTCATTATCGGTAAAGGTATAATCATTGAGCTTTTCAAGCTGCCTGCGCAAATTTTCGATAAGGTCGGATTCCTTATGTATGGGAAGATATTCATATCCCTGCTCGGTGAGCATACGGATAAACTCTTTTTCAAGCTCGGCTTCTGACTGATAGCTGTCGGAACGTGCCTTGACAGGCTCGTACTCGGTAACAACGGTATTTTCATTGGTCTGCGCTACAACGTTAAAATACGGCATTTTACAGCCTCCTTGATATGTTTATAGTTCCTTGAAGCTAAGCAGCTTATCACGGTAATATTCATACTGCTTCTGCCTTGCTTCTATTTCGGCGGGTAAGCCTTCGGATATGTCATTGCAGAGAGAGTTGAAACGGTCGAGGATAGAGATAATGTGTTTTTGTTCAGCAAGCGGTGGTATTGTTATTACAGCATTTGAAATATTATCATTATAAAGCCTTGCAATAGTTCCGCCCGTTGATATTGACCATGGGTTCAACTGATAGCAATAATACAAATATTTATTCAATACGATTTTCTCGTCATTATCTACCCATACAATATTGGAATCCTGATAGTATGCCGGCTCGCCGTCATATATAACAGTTCTTCCTATTGTTCCGGCAGCAGAAATAAGAATATCGCCTTTTTTAGGGAAAGAATACTGCGATTTGTATTTTTCATATGTTTCCATTGAAATGTATGCGTTTGCCTTACCGCCGAATGTTCCGATTTTATAAAATGGTATATCACCTTGTTCGGCTGTTTCGGATTTCATAATTCGTTTGCACATACAAATCTTGCCAATGTCGCCTATTTTTATTTTGGCTGACCCAAAAACATACTGCCACAGCTTAATCAATCCGCTGCGCCATGTGCAGCTCTCTCTCTCTCTCTCTCTACGTTAACAAAATATGAATTGTCAAAGGAAAGAAGAGCGTCACGATAGTATTCATATTGCTTCTGCCTTGCTTCGATTTCGGCGGGTAAGCCTATACTAAGGTCGGAGCATATCGCATCGAAGTTGTCAAGGACTGATACGATTTTTTCTTGTA
>CAMBJF010000194.1 GCA_945867875.1 uncultured Ruminococcus sp.
ACAGTAAAATTCCTGCCACTCTTTGCATTTCCACGGATTCATTATATTGCCGCCTTTTTAATTTGATTTTTATTTAAAAGAATTATATCATATTGTATTTTAAAAGTAAAGCGCTTGATTTTTCTGTTCATAAAGTGTTTACAAATCTGTATTTCCATTCCCTGCGCATTTGTTACCGTGAGGAAACTATGGCACTTAAAAGTGCCTTCTTTACATTCTTTGGAGAGTGTGTTATTATAAAGACACAGAAGAGATACAGCGCTGATATCTCCCGAAAAACGATAACTAAAACAACTTTTTCAGGAGGAAATTTTTATGAACAAGAACACTTTTACAGCAGTTAAGCTCCCTAAGGGCGAAATGAACGTTTACGATTTCGGCGGCATTAAGCTCCACGCTTACAAGACCAATGATTTCATTGATGATGAGGTTTTTGTTGTTGAAAAGGACGGCTAGGCTGTTATTATCGAGTCTCCCTGCTTCTTTGACAACAATAAGGAGCTTGAGGATTACCTTAGAAATGTTGACGTGGCAGGTATGCTCATTGCGTATCACGGTGCGGGCGGAAGCTTTATGCCAAATGTTCCAAAATATGCTGCGGAAAATGCTGTGGAATATTCCGAGAACGGCGGCGGAAAGGCGCTTATCAATAATTTTACGGCTGCTTTCGGTGACGCTTTCGACAAGAGCGTGCATAAGATAACAAATGTTATCGGTGAAGGCGAGATCGTTATCGGCGGAATAAGGTTTATCATTCAGCAGACTGCCGATGCTTTTGACATTGAAATTCCCGAGATAAATGCGGTATATACTCATATGCTGGGTCACGACTGCCACTCTATCGTTGCGGGTGCGGGTCACGCTGATGCTATTATCGCTCAGCTCAAAGGCTACATTGACAGGGATTTCGGGCTTATCCTCACTTCCCACTACACTCCCGAGGACTTATACTAATAACCAATAAAACTGTAGACAAAAAATCTTCGCATAATCCATATATGCAAGATTATGCTCGATTTTTTGTACAGTTTTTAATTGGTTCTTAGTATTAAAGGACGCTCAGACAAAGATAGATTATCTTGAAGAGCTGAAATATATTGCCGCAAAGTGCAGAAATTCCGCTGAGTTCAAGGCTGAGATAAACAGGCTTTATCCCGAGTACAGCGGCGGAAATTATCTTGATATGACTGCGGGATTCTTCTTCGCTTAATATTTCACGGACGGGCTTCGGGATATTCCCGACAGCCCTTGTCCCGATTTAAGGAGAAATTTTATGACACATTCGGAGACACTTTTATTTCTCATAAAAAAACTTTTAAATGAACGAAATGACTTGGGCGAGGTGAAAATTCCCGATGACGAGGGAGACAGGTTTCGGCTTTACCGCTCACTGGTGAACATTCGTCCTGCTATGGCGGCTGATGAGGATTATCTTGAAGCGGAGGACAGATTTCTACGGGAGGAGATATCACGCCGTGGGATAACGGATATTTCGGATATGACGCCCTGCGGGGACGGGATATTTTTATGGCAGGGGGATATTACTTTGCTCAGGTGCGGATCTATCGTAAATGCTGCAAATTCGGGGCTTACGGGCTGCTGGCGGCCCTGTCACGGGTGCATCGACAATGCAATACACACCTTTGCGGGGGTAAGGCTCAGATATGAATGCAGCAAGATTATTGAGGAGCAGGGGCACGAGGAAATGACGGGCGATGCGAAAGTGACGAAGGCATACAATTTGCCCTGTGAATATGTGATACACACGGTGGGTCCTATTGTGAGCGGCAGGCTGACCCCACGGCACTGCGAGGAGCTTCGGAGCTGTTATATATCCTGCCTTGAAGCGGCGGCAGAAAATCACATTGACAGCATTGCTTTCTGCTGCATTTCAACGGGTGTGTTCGGCTTTCCACAGAAAAAGGCGGCGGAAATTGCTGTGGAGACTGTCAGGGAATTTCGGAAAAATAATGATATTCGGGTGATATTCAATGTTTTTAAAGATGAGGACGCAGAAATTTACAGAAAACTGCTTGGATAAAATTGAGCGGCTTTGCGATGAGATAAAAAATGCCGATGCTGTTGTTATCGGTGCTGGGGCGGGGCTTTCGACTTCGGCGGGGTTTGACTACAGCGGCGAAAGATTTAAGAGATATTTCTCCGATTTTGCGGAAAAGTACGGCATCAGAGATATGTACACGGGGGGATTTTTTCCTTTTGAGTCGGCGGATGAATACTGGGCATATTGGTCGAGGTATGTTCTGATAAACCGTTATGACACCGAGGAAAACGGCACTTACAGGCGGCTTTTTGAGCTTATTGAAGACAAGGATTATTTTGTGCTGACCACGAATGTTGACCACCAATTTCAAAAGGCGGGCTTTGACAAACACAGGCTGTTTTATACCCAAGGGGATTACGGGCTTTTTCAGTGCTCTCTCCCCTGCTGTCAGGAGACTTTTGACAATGAAAGTGTCATAAGGGAAATGGTGAGGCGGCAGGAGAATATGCGCATTCCGTTGGAGCTTATACCGAAATGTCCCAGGTGCGGCAGGGCTATGACAATGAATCTGCGGGCGGATAATTCCTTTGTGCAGGACAATGGCTGGTATAGGGCAAATGAACGGTATGAGGATTTTATCCGCAGGCACAGGGGGCTTCGGACGCTCTTTCTGGAGCTTGGTGTGGGTTACAACACGCCCGGGATCATCAAATATCCATTTTGGCAGATGACGGCGGAAAGCCCTGAAAATGTTTATGCCTGCATCAATTTCGGGGAGGCGGCTGCGCCTGCGGAAATTGAAAGGCAGTCTGTCTGCATCAACGGGGATATCGGTGATATTCTCGGGAAATGTCTCGATAAAATAAGAGAAAACTGACTTATTTTGTAAAATAAAATCGTATCGCTTGACAAATTGCAGCTTTTGTGATATAATGATATTTATACGGGGAGCTTTTGTTTTCAAGGCTGAGAGGAAACGGCAAACGTTTCGACCCATTGACCTGATTCGGATAATGCCGACGTAGGGATTTTCATTATAAGATTTTTATGTATGAAAATTCCGCAGGGTTTCTCTGCGGTTTTCCTTTTCCCGTGGGAGATCTGCGCCGTTTACAGGTTCGGATCTCTTATTTTTTTCATTTTCAGGAGGTTTTTTCTATGAAAAACAACAAAGTTCGCATTCTCGTTGAGGGTGCAATGATGGTAGCGCTGGCTACAGTCCTCAGCTACATCAGAGTTTTCAGACTGCCTTGGGGCGGCTCTATCACGCTTCTTTCTATGCTCCCCATTGCAATTTTTAGCATCAGGAGAGGCATAAAGGCAGGCTTCGCCGTTTCCTTCGTGTTCTCCCTCGTTCAGCTGGGTCAGGGTATCCTTGACGGTCTTTTCGGCTGGGGTCTTACTCCAGTTATGCTCATTGCCTGCATCGTTCTTGACTATGTTGGTGCTTACAGCGTTCTCGGCATTGCGGGCATTTTCAGAAACAAGGGCATCGGTGGTATGATAGGCGGAACTGCGCTGGCTGTATTCCTCCGCTTCGTGTTCCACTTCCTCAGCGGCGTTGTTATCTGGCACTCCTATGGTGAGCTCTGGAACGGCTTCTCCACTGACAATGAGGTGCTTTACAGCCTGCTTTACAACGGTGCTTATATGCTCCCTGAGCTTATCTTTACTGTTATCGGTGCGGCTGTTCTCTTCTCTGTTCCTCAGACTAAGAGACTTCTTACCGTTAAGGAATAAGCACACAGTACATAAAAAATATGACCATTTCTCCTGTGGGGAAGCGGTCATTTTTTATGTCATTATCATAAGTGCTGATGCATTTGCTGAGCAAAATCCTGCTACGAGCCATATTCCGAACACTGCCAAGGCTGACATTATGAGCACGAGAAAAATTTTCATCACGGTACACATTATCCCTGCGCCCGAGGGGTTGTAAAATATGCTTATGCCCACGAGCATAAGTCCGAGTATGCACTGGACAACCAGCAGTATTGTTTGCAGGGCGAAAAATATCTCGCTGTACCGACCGTCGGGATATGCTCCGAGATATATGCGGTGAAGGCGCATTACCGCATATGATGCTGCGGCGGCAAGTATCATATAGCCCACTGTTCTTCTGAGACTGAAAAAAGCTCCCATGACCGCACTCCGTTCCTGTTCGTTCGGTATTTTGCTTTTTAACAGCCTGCTCTTTTACTTGGTGGGATAGCTTCCGATGCCCTTTCCCGTTACATCACGCTCAATTTCGTCATAAGTGTACATTTTTACGTCGCTTATATCAATATTGTTTTTATTGCTCCAAACGGCATAGAGGACATCGTTTCCGTCTGAAGAGACAACAAAGGCATAATGTCCTTTGAAATCTTCACCCATGAACTTGCCGACTGAAAGGTCATCGGAGCCGCCTGCTGCGTGGGCGGTTCCCGAATCGTCACCTGTGTATATCTCATTTCCGTTTATGGTGCAGCGCTCATGATTTTCAAACACCGACAGCTTTGCGGCATTATACACATTTCTTGCGTTCGCCGTTATCGTTGATGCATTCGCCTGATGCATATAGCCGATGATAGACGGCACGATTATTGCCCTGTCTCTTATACACATCTCCGAGCCCACGAGACGCTACGCTATC
>CAMBJF010000195.1 GCA_945867875.1 uncultured Ruminococcus sp.
TTCAAGAGCAGCGGGGAGACCGTTCACCATTATCTGAGCAGGGGAGGAGGTCTCGCCCCTCAGGCTCTGTTTTTCGCCGTTAAGATTGAAAATAAGACCTCTGCCCGACTTGCCGATTATCTGAGGTGTCTGGAAGCCCGCATTCATAAGCAGGTCGGCAGCTGTAACGGATTTGGTGTCAAAAATACGGAACTTGTTGCCGTTCAGAGTCACCTGAGAAAATTCATATCCCTTTTGCAGTGTAGCGGTTATGCCGATGCCGATAGGAGTAACGAACTCAGGACCTGTAAGCTGAACTTCACCAAGGTCAATGTTCTTTCTGTAGCTCTGACCGCCGATAGCAACACGGTTTTCGGGTATCTGAAGCTTTTCCGCAACAAGAGATGTAAGCTCAGGGATAAGGCTTCCGCCGCCTACAAGGAACACCGCCGCAGGAGCTGTGCCGTTTGCACTTAGGATATTGTCCGCAATGGTGTCCGCAAGCTGATCTACAGCAGGGAACAGCCCCGAGTAAAATTCATCGGAGGTCACAGTGTGCTCAAAGCCCAGTATATCCGTAAAGCTTACGTCCTCGCCAACGGGAGTGAGCTTCATATTCTCGGCAGTCTCAAAATCCACAAGATATTTCTGAATGATATCTTCCGTAATTTCATCGCCTGCAATAGTCGCCATAGCATACGCCACAATGCTGCCGCTGCGGGATATGGCAATATCCGTAGTGCCCGCACCGATGTCAACAAGAGCGATGTTTATAAGACGCACCTCAGGAGGGATAATAACATTCATCGCCGCAATAGGCTCAAGAGTAAGGCTGCAAACGTCAAGCCCGTTCATATCCATGACCGTGTAAAGGCTCTCCACAACAAGGCTCGGCAGGAAAGCGGCAATAAGCTCCACCTCCACCTTTTTACCCTTGTGACCCAGCAGGCTCTTGATAGGATAATCGTCAAGAGCATATTTTGTCACCGTGTGACCCACGCAGTAAAATGTAACATTTTCGGAGGTGTTGTCACTGTCAAGCTCGGACTGCGCCTTAGCCACAGCTTCAAGCTCCAGAGATTTCAGCATATTTTCGGTAATGCTCTCCCTGCCGTCAAGCTCGGTGATGACGGAAGCTCGCTTTGTTTTGAGAGCACGTCCCGCAGCAGCAATGGCAACTCTTGAAAGCGTCATCTCAGCCTTTTCCTCAAGAGCTTCCTTCACCTGATTTACTATCCGTGAAGTTTCAACGATGTCCTCGATCTGACCGTCCAGCATAGCACGGCGCTTGTGGGGAACGGAAACGGCTTCGCTCACCGTAAAAACGCCGTCCTCCATATGACCGATAACGCCCACCACGTTTCGGGTGCCTATGTCAAGGGCAAAAATATCGTTCTCGCCCTGAGGGGATTTCTGTGCCTTGCGTATCACAGAGGGGGTCGGGGCTTTGCTTTTAGGCATTTATATCATTCCTTTTATGTAAAAAATCGAAAAAGTAATATTCTATTTAATTATACTATATAACCGAAAAATTTGCAATATTTTTCTTGCATCAAATCCCCGAATTTTTGCGAATTTCGATGCATAAAAAATTTTTTTGAGAAATTTCGCAAAAACCCTTGACAAATATATATCACTGTGATATAATAACATAGTCGGTTGACGGTGACGCTGATCGACAGTGAATATGCGAGAGTGCTGGAATAGGCAGACAGGCACGTTTGAGGTGCGTGTGTCTTTGACGTGTGGGTTCAAGTCCCATCTCTCGCACCAAATAAGCAAACCGCAGATCGTTAGTAACGACCTGCGGTTTTTTTATGTATTGATTTCTTTAATAAATGCATTGGGATAATTTTTTCTGACTTCACTTAAAAACCTTTCCGCATTATCCCTTGAAGAAAAAGCCCCCGCCTGAACGCAGTACATTTTTTTGCTTCCTCCCGAAAGCATCTCCCCCACAGCCTTTTTCATCGCCTCAAAATCCTCGGGGTGACTCACATACCACAAGGGGCACGCCTTTCCCGTCACATCATAATGCCTGATAATGTCATTCTCACTAAGCCCGAACTTCCCGCAAAGATAGGCACAAAGGGCAATAAGGCTCTCCTCAGTCTCCCTGTTGAACTTCCCCGTCTTATCCGGGTGACAGCATTCAATGCTTATGCTGTACCCATTCGCCTGATTGGTGCAGTACGACCACTCGTTCAGCGGAATGCACTGTATCACTTCCCCCGAAAGCCCGATTATAAAATGAGCGGAAACATAGCGTGCGTGGGTATTTTTCAGATTTTCAAAATAGTCACGGTTATTTTTCGCCGTTGACATAGGATTTCCCACATAATGCACCGCAATTTTCCTGACCTCGTTCAGCGGTATCTGAGGGCGGCTGTACTTGTTCGGCGTAAGAAGCATCTCGGTTATCTTCACTTTTCCTCACCCTTTCCCTCTTTTATCTGCACCATCACCGCCATAAGCTTCGGCGGCAGGGGCAGCCCTAAATTCCCGCAGTTTTCCAAAATGGAAATCCCCTCATTCCCTATGTAATACATAGCCGCCACCGTGCGGATAACATCGCCGCTCTGCATCACATAGCAGTCAATGTAGTGCGCCACCCCAACCAGTGCGAGAATGCATACCTTGCGAACAAGCCCCCAGAACCCCACTTCCGAGGATAATTTTTTCTCCTTCACCGCCACCGCAACGCCCGTTGCATAGTCAATGGTAATAAAAGCGATAAGCGCATACATTATCCCGTCCATACCGCCTATAAATCCCGAAACAGCGGCAATGATACCGCCAAAAACGAGCTTTGCGGCACCGATAAGCTTATCCATTCTCAATCTCCTTTCTGACCTCATCTCTCCATTTCAGCGGAACATCATCAATGACCATTTTCCCGCACTGAACGCAGTAAACGTATATCCTAACCATTCATAACTACCTCCGCAAGCTCTGCAATTGCCGCCGCCAGTTCTGCATTTGTGGGCGGCTCGGGCACTGTTTCCACAGGAGCAGGTTCAGCCGCCGCAACATCGGCAATATTCCCGTCATCGCTTTCAATGATATCAAAATTCGGGGCTAACGCAATGATTTTCTGCGCTATATCCGAATCGTCCGGCACAACATAATCGGCATCACCCACCCAGTCCGTGTCGGGAAACAGCCCTATCTGCATAAATCGTTTGTTTTTGTAAACTATCATAATTTCACTCCTGCTCAATATAATACACAGTGCCGCTTACCGCTTCGCTACCCGACATCGTGTGATAATCGGGGTGGCATATGCCTATATAGTAAAATTCGTTTGACGAACGGAAAATATATGCATATCGGTCTGTTATCACAGCAGCGATTGGTATCCGCTTGTCATCGGCTGTCCAAAGCTGTACATTTCCCGTAGCATTGGTCGAGCCCGATATCTGTGTTGATCTAATAGGTGTTGCAGAGATTTCCTGCCAGCCATGCCAATGATTTGTAAGGTATGTATTGTAATATACTTTATTGTCATTTCCTGTTGTTCTGAAAGTCGCCACATATTCCCCCGTGTAAGATCCGTATCGAACAGACAAATGACCGTACCAATACGGAAATGACGTGTCGCTCAGATCGCATATTACAAAGAAGTCACCTTCGCCGTTTGGGACAGCAGGAAGAGTATTTATCACAGTCTGCGTTATCTGCCGCAGATCTGCAATTCCTATACCCCCCACTGTATCGGCATTTCCGCCATTTGCAGGCAGACTTGACGGTATATCCGTGATTTTGGCGTACCCCGACAGATCAGGCACAGTGTCCGTAAACACAGCGTTTTCGGGCACATCGGTCATAACCGTATGACCTCCCACCGTGTCCGCATCACCACCGTCCGCAGGCAGCTTTGACGGAATATCCGAAAGCTTTGCATACCCCGTCATATCGGGAATATCGGGAAATCCCAGCTCCGAAAAAGATCTGTCACCCAACAGCTCCACACCGTTTATCCTCGGCTTGTTTGACAGCTCCTCATAATTGCCGCCGCTTTTTCCCGACGGGATATTCAGCCTCCCGGAAAAATAAGCGGCAGTCATATTCCCCGTGACCGAAGCTCCCGAGATGTTCCCCGAAAAATATTTTTTCTCCGGTCCCATATCACACCTCCGCTCCTATGTCCGTAACATTTCTGAGAATTTTCAGCTTTGACATCGGCACAATGGTGTAAATATTCCTGTCATTTGTTACAAGACGTATGTCAAAGAAATAATCCCCCGCCGCAAGTCCCGCCGTGTCCTCGGGAAGAATGACAACAGGCAGTTCCCCGTCATTATGATCCGCCGCCGTGACCACTTTGGAAATGACAGCCTTTTCCGCCGCAGACTTTTTCACATCAAGCCGTATAACATCGCCGTCTCCAAGTATGTACTCCTCCCCGTCGGCATTTTTTATCCCACTTATGACAAGCCTCATCGTGTCTCCACGAACCATAGCTATCTCGTTCATATGACCCCTCCCTTAATTTTTTTCCGCCAGTGCCCGAGTCCTGCAAACCGCATACAGCCCGTAAACACAATTCTTGAAATCATCGCCGTTCCCGTTTACGATATAGCAGCCGTTGTATTGCGACCCATTAAAATCGTCCTTTGAATCGCTGAAACTCGAGTTTGAATCGGTAGTTTCG
>CAMBJF010000196.1 GCA_945867875.1 uncultured Ruminococcus sp.
CACACTGCATATCGTCGGCAGCGTCAGATGTGTATAAGAGACAGGAGAATAGCGGATTTTTACTGATTCTTTCTGAAAAACTTGGGGACAGCTTCATACTTTTCTGTAAGAAGCCTGTTTTCCTCGGTCAGCTCATTGATACGCTTGTCACGTTCTTCAATAGCCTGCTTTGATGTGCGTCTTTCTGCTTCAAGCTGTTCTGAAAGTTCGCTGATTTCCTTATCCTTTTTAGATAAGCTGCTTGTAAGACGGTCAATTTCGGCAAGCAGATTTTCATTATCTGCAAGTGCCTTTGAAAGCTGCTTATCTGTCTGTTCGGCATCTGCTTCCGCCGATTCCAGCTTATCCTGAAGTTCCGCATTTTCACGGGCAATACCCTCACATTCCTCAATAGCCTGCATAACCTTTACATGAGTTGGGAGAAGAAAATCAACAGCAAAATCATCAAGTTCAAGGCTCTCTCCCTTAACCTTTGTAATATGTCCTGCAAGCTCTTTATCCTTATGGTGTGAGATTTTCTTATACACCGTCTGAAACTTCAAATCAAACTTGCTGCACAACCCCCTTACTGTCATAGCATCAACCTCCTATAAAATCCATGTCGATATCATCATCGTCAAGGGTATCAGCCGATTTTTCCACAGGCGTGTTGTCCTGCTCAATTTTCGTATGATTACTTGAACTGAAAACAGAAAGCAGTTTAGGGATTTCCGCTTCCAGGGTTGTGCGGATAACGGAAATTATTTCCTTCATATCGGACTTTTCACTCTTCTCGGTAGTATTACCGTTAATAACCGAATACAAAATAGTTTTTATCGCATTATTAACCGTATGATATTTATTCTTGTCGATGTTGGCAAGAAAATCGGCTATTTTCTTATCGGACGGATTTTCAAGGGAGAGCCTGAGAGTAATTCGTTTCATCTGCCTCATTACTCAGACCTCTTTTCCAATGCTTTGAGCGACTTCAACGCAAACTGCTGATAGCCTTTAGCCGTGGCGCAGATGTCATCAATGAAAATCACTCTGTCGGAATTGTATTTCCCGAAACGTCTGATAAGCTGAACACCGCCGCCGCAAACATACAGCTTCATAAAATCGGGATCATACTCGCATCTATAAAGTGCATCAAAAATCTTCCGGCAATATTTTTCTGCTTCTTCAAGAAAAATGTTTTTGTAATTGTCGGGAGCATCGGTATCTCCTTTTCTGATGAAAAGTTCAACAACTTCGGGATCAATCTTCTTGCCGAACTGAGCCATAACAGCTTTTTGCACAGCTATCATATACTGATTTACGCCCAACTTTTCGGTTACGCATTTTTCTTCGATAGGCTTTTTGTTATTGATTTGCAAAATGTTCGCCGTGCCGTTTCCGATATCTACAACCACATTCACGCCTGTCATATTGTGAAGATATTCCGTTACCGCTGCATATCCCTGGGGATAAACAAAACAGCCGACTATGGTGAGATGGTAGTGAACGTTATTATACTCGCAGTCGATATGCGGCTCTTTCAAGAAATACTCTCTTGTGCTTTCACGCTGAGCCGTCACCATAGCAGTGGGACAGCCGACTGCAAGATAAATATTGCCTTCATAATATCCGCAGCTGCGGCACTCATCACAAATCGCTGCAATGGTCAACAGACGGAATTCTTCGTCAACGGTCTTGTCGGGGATATACTCCTTGTGTCCTTCGCCAATGCGGTAATACATATTATTAATGTGAAGAATCTTGCCATCAAAGGCAGGCTTGTCCTTGTAGGCTGCGATTCCCGTGGGGAATGAGTGCAGAGAGTTTTTGATATTTCCGTAGCCTGTATCAACAGGGACAATGATAGAATTGTTGTAAGGGATCATGCGATTTTTTCCTCCTTTGCCGCTTCTGCGACCTTTGATTTTAACATTCTGATGATAAGCTCTTCCGCTGTTACGGTTGCCTGTGCGTCGGTAAATGAGCTTACAATAAAGGTTGTCTTGCCGATAGAAATGCTGTGTTCAGCACCATCGGGCTTGTAGGTTCTTTCCTGCATTTTGCACCTCCGCTTTTGTCGTATATATAGTATTCTTTAAGAGTCACATTCGGCCGAAAATGAACATCTTGCGGATAATGGTGTCATTTTTATCGGAAATGACCTCCCTTATCCTGATTTCAATTCTATCACAAAGGGAAATTTCCTGATTGACGTCTTTTTGACAGGAAATTGACGTCGCACAGGTGTCATTTTCCAGATTTTGATGTCATTTTACGTTTGAAGCGTGATTCCCGCCTGCATTTATGATGTCAAAACAGGCTTTTAAGGTGTCACTTATATTAACGGGTGGTGTCATTTCAACGAAATTGCTGTCACTTTTATATATGGGCATAAAAAACGAAGCTCCAAAGGCTGCAACAGCCTTCAGAGCTTCGTTTTTTGCGGATATTCGGTTGTAATGACGTATGTGCGTGGGTTTCAACTTATGAGAATATTTTTTCAACTGAAGCGAATAGCAAGGGTATTCAACTTGAGAGAATGGGGGTAGGTTTTAGCAAGCATTGATTTTGTGGGAACAAAATCCGATAACAAACATTTTGCGAAAACTTTTTTTCGCAAATCTATTGTTTTATGGCAGAATGTGGTGTATAATATATACAGTCATAACGCTTCTATTCTGATTTCAAATGGTGTTCAGATAACAAATACCGTCAAAAGATCAGGGCATAGTACATCGTCAACAACCAGCTAGATCTATGCTCACGCTATTGCTTCAGCGTACGCAGCAACAGCACATATGATACAGTCGTTCTGCATATACGCAAAAATAATAAACATTAGTTAGTCTATATCGTTACCCGATATTTTTGATGTGGCTATATTGTGCAGCGGTATTCAGTAAGAAAAGCCATCTCACGATAACGCATTTTAAACAATTCTTCTTGGAACTTATCCTCGGTATCGTATTTTTTCTGAAATTCTATTATGCTCATCTGTGACTTGTGCTTCTTGGAATGTATGATTTTACCTCTTTTCCGTTTTTTCATACTTACTTTATATCACCTCAACTGTGATAAAATCTACACAGTTGCATGCTGTTTCAAAGTGATACCAAGAAATTTTTATTTCTCTAAAATATACCGTCCATAGATGTGTGGGCGGAATTTGTTTTTATGGTACAGTCAGCATTGGCTAATTAAATTGCTTTAATATTTGCATCTATGGAGTTTAAATTCCGATTCTGTTGATATGGTAAAAACGGTATTTTGGGACGTTCAGGTCAATATATAGGCGTTCAGGTAAAACCTATTGACTTTAGGTCAGCTAATATATATAATGACTGTATAGTCAAATACAGAATGGAGGGAATAATTTTATGGACAGACTTCTTGACAATATAATAATATTTATCAGACAAAATCAAGAGATGGATGATGAGCAGAGTGCAATTGTTAGGTATGGTCTTGAAATGATTATCTTAAAGTCGTTGTTCTTTATAGGGGCAATGGCGATTGGAGTATTAATGCACAGCTTTTGGGAGTGCGGTATTTTCTTTCTGTTCTTTTCAATACTGCGTTCTTATGCAGGCGGCTATCATGCAAAAACAAGGAGGCGATGCTTTGTGCAGTCAATGCTTACATTTTCAATTGTGCTGGTAATTTTAAAGTGTGCAGAAGTAATGCCACATATGAGCATTGTTATTGTAGTGTTAGCTATAATATCTGCTATTGTGTTATGGTTGATTTCACCTGTCGATTGTGAAAACAAACAGCTTGAAATAGATGAGAAAATTGTATTCCAAAAAAAGACGAGAGTATGCTTGTGTATTGAAATGATTATTGCGATAATTGCAGTGACAATTGGATTTTATGGCATAAGCCGCGCTGTTATGTTGGCACATATAGTTGAAGGCATTCTCGCAACAATGGGACTTGCGTTTAGAAACGGAAAAGAAGAAGTAAATGAACAGGAATGAATTGGGTAAATATTTGTTTGCTTAATAAAAATGGTATTGTCTGTGAGGGCAGAGATGTTTGGGATTGCAGCGGTATTTGCTCAGAAGCTGAAACATAAGCGTGTTGAATATTTTTATGGATGAGTGCAGATATGAGAGTTTTTGACGAGTGCTAATAAGCAAATGAGGGATTGAATCACAATGTTTTTGTGGTTCAGTCCCTCATTTTTTCATAGAATTCAATCAAAATATCGGCTTTGCTTTTGGGCAAGCGGCGGTACGCTTCGATAAGTCTTTTTTCACTTTCGGACAGATAGGTCAAAGCATCATCGCTGTTGAAAAATTCGGCAAGAGAAATATTAAGTGCGTCGGTTAATGCCTGCAACGTCTTAAAGGTAGGCTGCTTTTTGCCGCTTTCAAGGCTTCGTATGTGCCCCTCGGAAACGCCGCTGATTTTAGACAAGCTATATACGCTCATATCCTTTTGGTTACGCCAATAAAGCAATCTTTCGCTGATTTCCATAGCCTTTTACCTCATACTATTTTATATTTATAGTATAGCCTAAAAATTTTCATTTGATAAGCCATCTAAAGGGTTGATTTTTCAATTCTAAAGATGTATAATAAAAATGTGATTTCTATTTACTTACACTATTATTTGTTGTCGCAACATCAAACATTACTTTGGCTGGA
>CAMBJF010000197.1 GCA_945867875.1 uncultured Ruminococcus sp.
TGCATTATTACATACACGTTTTTTTTATAATTATTTATTTTGGCATCGGACATTTTTTCAATCTCTACTAGTATTATACAAAATTGTGCCGTTACCGAGCCGTTCGTTTGTTGCCCGTACAAACGATGAAACGAGTGGGGCAGCTACACGCTGCTGTTACCCCGATTATACCACACCCAAAAGATAAAATCAACCGCCAAAATCACATTCCCGCCGATGCTGAAAGTCAATTCCGTAAATTTTTGCAAAAAAGTAGTGACAAAATCAAAATAATGGTATATAATAATAGTTGTTATAATTTTTATATGACAGAAAGGCAGGAATTATCGTGTCAAAGAAACCCTACTACATTACCACCCCTATCTATTATCCGTCGGGCAATCCCCATATCGGCCACTGCTATACAACAGTAGCCTGCGATTCTATCGCCCGTTACAGACGAATGCAGGGCTATGACGTGATGTTTCTCACAGGAACGGACGAGCACGGTCAGAAGATAGAGCAGAAGGCTGCGGAAAAGGGCGTTACTCCCAAGCAGTACGTTGACGAGATCGTGGCTGTTTTCAAGAACCTCTGGTCATATATGAATATAAGCTATGACCGCTATATCCGCACCACCGACGATTATCACGTTAAAGCCGTACAGACTATCTTCAAGACCCTGTACGATAAGGGATACATCTACAAGGGCGAGTACAAGGGCAAGTACTGCACCCCCTGCGAGAGCTTCTGGACAGAGTCTCAGCTCGATGAGAACGGCAAGTGCCCCGAGTGTCACAGAGACGTTGTTGAAGCCAAGGAAGAGGCATATTTCTTCAAAATGTCTCCCTTTGCCGACAGGATCGAAAAGCTCCTCACAGAAACTGATTACCTCCAGCCCAAGACAAGAGCCGTTGAGCTTGTAAACAACTTCATCAAGCCCGGTCTCGAAGACCTCTGCGTTTCAAGAACCAGCTTCAAGTGGGGTATTCCCGTTACCTTTGACCCCGACCACGTTGTATATGTATGGATAGACGCTCTTTCCAACTATATCACCGCCCTCGGCTATGACAATGACGCTCATAACGATTTCGAGAAGTTCTGGCCCGCAGATGTTCATATGGTTGCAAAGGACATTATGCGATTCCACGCTATCATCTGGCCTGCAATGCTTATGGCTTTGGAGCTTCCTCTCCCCAAGCATCTTGCCGTTCACGGCTGGATAACCTTCAACGGTCAGAAGATGTCAAAGTCTCTCGGAAATGTTGTTGACCCCCTCGTTCTCGGTGAGCGCTACGGCGCAGACGCTATCAGATACCACATTCTCCGTGAAATGGCTCTGGGTGCTGACAGCTCATTCTCCAACGAGATAATGATAAACCGCATCAATTCCGACCTTGCAAATGACCTTGGAAACCTTGTTTCAAGAACCGTTGCAATGGTCATCAAGTATTTCGACGGCACTCTTCCCGAAGAAAAGCAGTCCGACCCTATGGACGACGAGCTTATCTCTATGGCAAAGTCCCTGAGAGAAACTGTTGACAAGTGTATGGACAACACAACTCTCAACCTTGCCCTTGCGGAGATATTCAAGGTGATTTCCCGTGCAAACAAGTATATCGACGAGACTGCTCCCTGGGTGCTTGCAAAGGACGAGGCAAACAAGCCGAGACTTGCCGCTGTTCTTTACAATCTCCTTGAATCTATCAGAATTTCCACATCTCTCCTCAGTGCATTTATGCCCTCCACAATGCCCAAGGTATGGGAGCAGATAGGCGCAACAGCTGACGATGTAAGCTATGAGAATGCCGCAAAATTCGGTGTTCTTCCTCAGAATATCACCGTTCACAAGGGAGACATCATCTTCCCCAGAATCGATGTTGACAAGGAAATTGAAGAGCTCAACGCCCTCATCAAGGCACAGGCTGACAAGGCAAAGGCTGCCCTTGAAGATGCAGACGGCGCAAACCTTGAACCCCTTGCAGACATCATCGGCATTGACGATTTCTTCAAGGCTGACCTTAGGATCGCAGAGGTAAAGAGCTGCGAGAAGATTCCCAAGGCTAAGAAGCTCCTGAAGCTTATGCTTAACGACGGCTTCGGCGAGAGACAAGTGGTTTCGGGCATTGCCAAGTGGTATGCTCCCGAGGACCTTATCGGCAGGAAGGTCATTCTTGTTGCAAACCTTTCCCCCGCAAAGCTCTGCGGAGTTGAGTCCAACGGTATGATAGTTGCCGCAAGCGTTGGCGAGGACGCAAAGGTCATCTTCGTTGACAAGGATATCCCCAACGGTTCGAGACTTTCATAAAAGCAAAAAATTTTGCAAGGGCTGCTGCAGCACGGCAGTCCTTGTTTTTATATATGACAGGCGGTGAGAATGTGGCTGATGAAAAGAACTGGCAGACTGATTTAGAGGAATATATACGTCAGGGTGAGCCTGAGCAGGCTGAAAAATCAAACGCCTGGAAAACGGCTATCGGCTTGCAGGACGTTGACGGACTTAAAACCTCCGAATATCTTCTTGACACTGCCAAGGAGCATATTGAGGGTAAAATAACCATTGAGTCCGCCAAAAGCAGGATAATGTCCTACTATGAGCAGAGAAGCGACAGAAGAGCTGTGGAGGACAGCACAAAGGAAGCGGACATAGTTTCGGTGAGGATAGCCGAGCTGCTGTCCGAAAGAACGTTTCAGTTTTCCCCCGCACAGCTCCGATCCATACACCGCCGATTGTTTGAGGGCGTTTTCAAGCACGCAGGGCAGTTCCGAACCTATAACATTACAAAAAAAGAGTGGGTGCTGAACGGAAAATCCGTTTTTTATGCCTCCTATGACAGCATATGTGATTCACTGGACTATGATTTCGGAAATGAAAAGGAATTTTCGTACAGCGGTATTACTATAAACGAATCCGTGCGGCACATTGCAAAATTCACGTCGGACATATGGCAGATACACCCATTTTGTGAGGGGAATACGAGGACTACCGCCGTTTTTATCCTGAAATATCTGCAGACCTTTGGCTTTACCGTGAGCAATGATGTTTTTGCGGATAATTCCTGGTATTTCAGAAATGCACTTGTGCGTGCAAATTACAATGACCTGCAAAACGGTATCCACGATACACTTGAATATCTGGAAATGTTTTTTGATAATCTGATACTCGGAGAAAAAAACGAACTGAAAAACAGGTATCTTCACGTTGACTACAGCAAGCTCCAAAGTGCAAATTTCAGGGTTTCAAAGTGCAAAAATTGCACTTTGAAGGAGCTTGCTATCTTAAATGCAATAAAAAATGACCCCGACATTACCCAGACGGAGCTTGCGGCTGTGACGGGAAAATCCCTGAGAACGGTCAAGACACGAACAGTTGAGCTGCAGGAAAAGGGACTTATTATGCGTGAAAACGGCAAACGCAACGGCAAATGGATAGTTAAAGGAAAGCTTTGAGAACAGGTAAAAAATATTTCTCCGAAAACAGTGTAAATTTTCCGTTAGCTATTGCAAAAATGAAAAAAATGGAGTATAATAGAGTTATAAAAATTAAAAGTGTGCGTTAGCGCACACCGTATGGAGGTACATTCAAATGTCAAGATTAGTTTCTGCTAAGGATATGCTCATCAAGGCTCGTGACGGCAAGTACGCTGTTGCTCAGATCAACATCAACAACCTCGAGTGGACAAAGGCAGTTCTTCAGACTGTTCAGGAGCTCAAGTCTCCCGTTATCCTCGGTGTTTCCGAGGGCGCAGGCAAGTATATGTGCGGCTACAAGACTGTTGTAGGTATGGTAAACGGTATGCTCGATGCTCTCGATATCACCGTTCCCGTTGCTCTTCACCTCGACCACGGCTCCTTTGAGGGTGCTAAGGCTTGCATCAACGCAGGCTTCTCTTCCATTATGTTCGACGGTTCTCACTATCCCATCGAGGAGAACATTGCTAAGACAACTGCTCTCGTAAACACCTGCGACATTCTTGGTCTCTCTCTCGAGGCTGAGGTTGGTTCCATCGGCGGCGAGGAAGACGGCGTTGTTGGTATGGGCGAGTGTGCTGATCCCGACGAGTGCAAGGCTGTTGCAGACCTCGGCGTTACAATGCTCGCAGCAGGCATCGGCAATATCCACGGCAAGTATCCCGCAAACTGGCCCGGACTCCGCTTCGACGTTCTCGAGGCTATCAAGGCTAAGACAGGTGATATGCCCCTCGTTCTCCACGGCGGTACAGGTATCCCCGACGATATGATCAAGAAGGCAATTTCTCTCGGCGTTGCTAAGATCAACGTTAACACCGAGTGCCAGCTCGTATTCCAGGAAGCTACAAGAAAGTACATCGAAGAGGGCAAGGACCTTCAGGGCAAGGGCTTCGACCCCAGAAAGCTTCTCGCTCCCGGCTTCGAGGCTATCAAGGCTAAGGTTACTGAGAAGATCACAACCTTCGGCTCTGTTGGCAAGGCTTGAGTTTAAAGCTACAGCATAATAATTTCGCCGCCGTACCCGGTTGGGTGCGGCGGCGATTTTTTTGGGGGGAAAAAATAAAATTTTAATGCTGTTTCATTGCGCCTGCAAGCTGTTCAGCCTGCTTGCGGATTCTTTCCTCGTCAAATACGTCAATCTGATTCATTACAGCACTTCTGAAGAC